>JBILYQ010000106.1:0-7333 GCA_044377655.1 Flavobacterium sp. | reverse complement strand
CGGCTACGCAAAACAATGATAAAATAGGTCTTATTTTATTTACGGACCAAATTGAATTGTACATTCCGCCCAAAAAAGGAAAATCCCATGTCTTGCGAATCATTCGTGAACTGATAGAATTCCAACCCAAAAGCAACAAAACCGATTTGTCGCAAGCCTTGAAATTTTTATCGGGAACGCAGAAAAAGAAAGCCATTGTTTTTGTGATTTCAGATTTTATGGTCGAAGACGATTATGAAAAAACACTGAAAATTGCCTCTAAGAAACACGATTTGACTGGAATTCGCGTCTACGATATTCGCGAAGAAAAAATGCCAAACATTGGAATGGTGACAATGGAAGATGCAGAAACTGGCGAAATTATGATTGTGGATACCAGCTCAAAAAATAATCGAATGAGTTATGAAAAACACTATCGCGAGAAAGTAAATTATTTCAAAGATATTTTTTCAAAATGTGGCTCAGGAACTGTGAACACTCGCGTTGACGAAAGTTATGTGACAAAATTATTAAGTTATTTTAAATCAAGAGGTTAATCCATGAAAATTAAAATACACATATTATTTCTACTATTTTCAACCTCGCTTTTTGCTCAAAAAGTAACGACTTCTATTGATACAACGAAAAATAAAATTGGTGCCGAATTTCAGCTTACCCTAAAAACGGAAGTGGATACGCTATCCAAAGTAAAATTTCCAAATGCAAAGAATTTTGGCGCATTAGAAGTCATTCAATCCTATAAAATTGATACGGTTAAGAAAAATGACCGCTACGAATTGATTAAAAAATATGGATTGGCGCAGTTTGACAGCGGAAAATATACCATTCCAAGATTGCAGGTTTTCATTAACGGGAAACCAAATTTTACAGACAGCATTACTATTGAGGTTCAAAATGTGGTTGTTGACACCTTGAAACAGAAAATGTATGACATCAAGGATGTTGCACAAGTGAAATCTCCCATGGGAAATTGGTGGATTTATGGATTAGTTTTTTTGGCCATTGCCGCAATTGGTTATTTTGTGTATCGCTTTATCAAGAAAAGACAAAATCGCGAAAAACCAGAAGCAATTGTTTTCAAATCGCCAATTGAAAAAGCGACAACCTTGTTGCAACAACTAGAAAGTAAAGAGCTTTGGCAAAAAGGAGAAATCAAAAATTACTATTCGGAATTAACGGATATTGCTCGAAATTATATTGAGGAAGAAATCCATATTCCTGCTATGGAAAGTACCACTTCGGAACTTATTGCAGGATTGCGAAATGCGGCCAAACATAAAAAATTAAAGCTTTCCAACGAAACAGTTGCCAATTTGGAGAAAGTTTTGATGCAAGCCGATTTGGTGAAATTTGCCAAGTCAAAACCGCTTGATTTTGAAATTGAAGAGGATAAAAAACGGATTTCAAATTCCATTGTCACCATTCACAAATCTATTCCTGTTGTTGTGGAAGATAACGACGAACTAGAACTTTGGAACGAACAGCAAAAGGAATTAGACCGATTGAAGAAATTAAAAAAACAAAAACGAGTACGGATTATTACCACCATTGGAATAGTTTTAGGAATGTTGCTGCTTTCACTCGGCGCTTTGATTTACATCAAAGGTTTCGATTATGTTAAGGATAATTTCATCGGTCATCCAACCAAAGATTTGGTGGAAGGCGAATGGGTTTTCAGCGAATATGGAAATCCGGGTGTGAAAATCGAAACGCCAAAAGTTTTAAAAAGAATGGACGCGTTAAAAACATTGCCAAAAGACGCGGCGGCTTTGCTGAAAGAAATGCAAATGTTCATTTATGGCAGCATGATGGACGATTTTTATATTCTGGTAAGCACTTCCAAATTCAAGCAACCCGTTGAAGTGGATTTAGACAAATCATTGGAAGGAACGCTGAAAGTCATGGAAACTAGAGGCGCGCAAAACATTATCGTGAAAACGGAAGATTTTGACACTCAAAATGGAATTTCTGGACGAAAAGCCTATGGAACGATGACAATGTTGGATCCGATAAAAAAGAAATCTACAAAAATGTATTATGAATTATTGGTCTTCAGTCAAGAAGGCGGCATTCAACAAGTGATGATTATGCACCAAGAAGAAGATAAATTCGGTAGTCAAATTACCGAACGCGTTTTGAATTCGGTAGAACTTAAAAAAGCACAGGAATAATGATGAAAGACATTTCTTTTTTAAATCCTGAGTTTTTCTGGTTGTTTTTACTGCTTCCAATTGTTGTTGTATGGCAAATTTTGAAACGAAAACAGCAAACGGCAACCTTGAAAATCAGTTCGCTGAAAGGTTTTAAGTCGCAAAAATCGGTTCTGGCAAAATTAAAACCGTTTCTTTTTGTGTTGCGATTGTTGGCTTTAAGTGCTTTGATAATTGCTATGGCAAGACCGCGAAAAGTGGACATCAGCAGCCAAACAAAATCTACCAAAGGAATTGATATCGTCATGGCGATTGACGTTTCTGGAAGTATGCTGGCCAAAGATTTGAAACCAAATCGAATGGAAGCGTTGAAAGAAGTGGCGACCAATTTTACAAAAGGCAGACCAAACGATAGAATAGGAATCGTAGTTTATGCTGCCGAAGCCTATACCAAAACACCAGTTACGAGTGACAAAGCCGTTGTTCAAGAAGCGATAGCAAGCATCAAATATGACAATGTTTTGCAAGACGGAACGGGAATTGGAATGGGTTTGACTACCGCCGTAAACCGATTGAAAGACAGCAAAGCCAAAAGTAAAGTGATTATACTTTTGACCGATGGTGTAAATAACGCAGGATTTATTGAACCAGAAACCGCTTCGCAAATTGCCAAAGAATACGGAATAAAAGTGTACACCATCGGAATTGGAACCAACGGAAATGCAATGTTTCCTTATGCATATGCGCCAAACGGAGGATTTTTATTCCGAATGATGCCAGTGGAAATTGACGTGGATTTATTAAAAACCATTGCCAGAAACACGGGCGGAAAATATTTTAGAGCCAACAATAACAGCAAGCTGGAATCTATTTATAATGAAATCAACAAACTGGAAACTACGGAAATCGAAGAGTTAAAATTCTATGATTATGACGAAAAATACCGATTGTTTGTTTGGATGGCTGGAATTTTGGTTTTGTTTGAAATTGGACTGCGCAACACGGTTTACAGAAGTTTTATATAAAAAAGTATGTACGAGTTAGAAGAAAAAAGTTATTTGTATTTCTTGATTGTCATTCCACTGTTGGCACTACTTTTCTTGTATGTTCAAATCTGGAAAATAAAAAAACAAAAAGAATTTGGCGATTTAGAATTAATAAAAAAACTAAGTCCAGAGAAATCGGCTTTTAAGCCTATTTTGAAAATTATTGTGGTTCTTTTGGCGTTGACATTTTTGATTATTGGTTTAGTTAATCCGAAAATCGGGACCAAAATGGAAACCGTAAAAAGAGAAGGAATCGATATTATTTTTGCTGTCGATGTGTCAAAAAGTATGTTGGCCGAGGATGTTGCGCCAAATCGATTGGAAAAAAGCAAGCAAATTGTTTCGCAAATTATCAACCAATTGGGTAACGACAGAATTGGAATTATTGCCTATTCGGGAAGCGCATTTCCGGTTTTGCCGATTACGACGGATTATAGCGTTGCTAAAATGTTTTTGCAAGGCATGAACCCCGGAATGGTTTCCTCGCAAGGAACTTCCATTGACGAAGCCATAAATTTAGCAGCGACATTCATTGATAAAAAAGACAAAACGAATAAACTTTTAATCATTCTTTCCGATGGTGAAGATCATTCGGATAATGCGGAAAGTGCAGCAGCAGAAGCTAAAAAATTAGGATTAAAAATCATTACTGTTGGCGTTGGAACCGAAAATGGCGGTCCAATTCCGTTGAAAAGAAATGGTGTCGTGGAAAGTTTTCAAAGAGACCAAAACGGCGATGTTGTAACTACTAAAAGAAACACAGAGGTTTTAAAAACCATTGGGAAAAATACCAAAGGCGGTTATGTTGACGGAAATTCGACCAAAGTAGTTTTGGATTATGTCAAAAACGCGTTGGATAACATTGAAAAAACAGAATTCGAAAGCACACAGATGGCCGATTTTCAATCGCAGTTTCAATGGTTTCTAGGATTTGGATTTTTCTTGCTGCTATTGGATATTTTTCTTTTGGAAAAAAGAACAAAATGGGTGAAAAAGATGAATTTATTTAATGAAAAGGAATAAATGAAAAAGATAGTTATATACAGTTTGATTTTGATTTCTTTTGTGGCAAATGCCCAAGAGAAAGACGGCAACTTGCCCAAAGGAAACGAGGCTTTCGCCGAAAAAAAATACGCCGATGCCGAGGCTGATTTCAGAATTTCCCAATCAAAAAATCCAAAAAAATCAATTGCGTCTTATAATTTAGGGAATTCCATTTACAGGCAAAATCAAGCGGGAGAATCAAAATACCAATTTGCGAAAGCCATAAAAATAGCCAAAACACGTCCTGAAAAACATACGGCTTATCACAATCTTGGGAATGCTTTGATGCAGGAGAAAGATTATTCCAATGCCGTTGAAGCCTATAAAAATGCCTTGCGAAACAATCCTTCAGACGAAGAAACGCGCTATAATTATGCTTTGGCAAAAGAATATCTTAAAAACAATCCGCCAAAAAAAGAAGACAAGAAAGACGATAAGAAAGACAAAGACAAAAAGGACGATAAGAAAGACAAAGACAAAAAAGACGATAAAAAAGACGGCGATAAAGACAAAAAAGACGATAAAGGAAAAGACAAGGACGACCAAAAGAAAGACGGCAAAAACGATAAAGAAAAGAAAGACGATAAAAAGCAGGACCAAGGAAAACCTCAGCCACAACCTGATGGAATTTCAAAGCAGCGACTGGAAAGTTTGTTGGACGCCGTGAACAATGAAGAGAAAAAAGTTCAGGATAAGGTCAACCTTCAAAAGATAAAAGCCAATCCAAAAAAAGCAGAAAAAGATTGGTAATCAATTGTATTTTATCAATTAGATAATTTGAAAATGAAAAAGTTTATAATAGTATTATTTTTAATCATCGGCAATTCACTTTTGGCACAAGTACAATTTGAAGCTAAAGTGAGCAAAAACACCCTTGGTTTAAATGAAAGAGTACGAATCGAATTCACTATGAATGCTGATGGCGATAACTTTGTTCCGCCTAATTTTGAAGCGTCGGGATTTCGCGTTGTTGGCGGTCCAAGCCAATCCGTTAGTCAATCTTGGATAAACGGAAAAAGCAGTTTCAATAAATCGTATTCGTATGTATTAATGCCTTCGCAAAAAGGCAGTTTGACCATTCGTCAAGCATCGATAGAAATCAATGGGCAAGTTTATAAAACATCTCCATTGAAAATGAATGTGACCAATGCCGTTGAGGTGCCTAGAGATCCAAATGAAGCACCAGCAATCAATGCCGATGATAATATTTATTTGGTAGCTGATGTTTCCAAAGCGAATCCTTATGTAAACGAACCTATTACGGTGGTTTACAAAATATATTTCAGTTACAACATTGGGATCACTAATTGGCGCGAATTAAGCAAACCAAAATACAATGATTTTTGGAGCCAAAACATCGACATAAAACAACTTGTGGCCGAAGAAGGTATGTTCAAAGGCGAGCGGTATCGCTATGTTGTGTTGCGAAAAACGGTTTTGTATCCACAGAAATCTGGAAAACTTGAAATCGAACCACTTTCTTTAGATATTGATGTTCAAGTGCCAACAAACAGAAGAAATGTTTGGGGACAAGTTTTGATGACCGAAGATAGCAAACGCGTTTCTGCAGGAAGCAAATTGATAAACGTTCGCGCACTGCCAGAAACTGGAAAGCCAGAAGATTTTTCGGGCGCTGTTGGACAATTTGATTTTAAAGTTACACCTTCCAAAACCACTTTGAAAAATGGGGAATCACTCAATTTGAATGTAAGTGTTGTTGGCAAAGGAAATTTGAAATTATTCAATTTGCCAAAGCCAGTTGTGCCATCGGCTTTGGAAATGTATGATCCAATTCATGAAGAAAATGTATCCACGCCACTTTCCGGAATGACTGGGAAAATAGCCGATAAATACACAATTATTCCACAATACAAAGGCAATTATCAGATAAAACCAATGCGTTTTACCTATTTCGATTTGACTTCATCGCGATATAAAACCATTACCTCAAATGAAATTTTAATCAATGTTTTGGATGGACCGTCAATTGCCAGTTCCGAAAAATCAAATGCTGGTGAAGTTTCCAAAACGAAAGTGGAAGTGAGCAAGACTTTTGCCTATAACAAGCAAAAAACAATGCTTTCGGCCATTGAAAAAGAAGATTTCTTGGGGTCGAAGTTGTTTTATACGTTGGTATTTTTACCGTTTTTGGCCATTCCGTTTTTTGTAATTGCTAAAAAGAAAAAAGAAGCTATTGATGGCGATATTGTTGGTAATAAAATCAAGCTATCCAATAGGTTGGCAAAGAAATACCTTTCGGAAGCCAAAAAACAGTTGAACAATAAAGAGCCGTTTTACATTGCGCTTGAAAAGGCGATGCACAATTTCTTGAAGGCCAAGCTGAATATTGAAACTTCGGAAATGAGTAAGGAAAAAATCACTGAAATTTTGCTTTCCAGAAATGCCAATTCCGAAGCCGTAACAAGTTTTATAGCATTAACAGAAAACTGCGAATTTGCGCGCTATGCGCCGGCTTCAGAGACGGCAATTCAACAAGATTTTGACAAAGCAGTTGTAATTATTTCCGAATTAGAGAAGCAAATTAAATAATTGACAATGAAAAGATTACTATATATACTGATTTTGATTTCCCAAATTTCATTGGCGCAAACTGCTTTTGAAACTGGGAATCAATTCTATCAAAAAGAGAACTATCAGGCTGCGATAAACAGCTATGAAAGCATTTTGAACTCAGGAAAACATTCGGCTGAGGTGTATTTTAATTTGGGAAATTGTTATTATAAACTGAATAAAGTAGCGCCAGCAATTTACAATTTCGAAAAAGCCTTATTACTCAATCCGAACGATAAAGACATTCAAACAAACCTTGATTTTGCCAGAAAAACGACCATTGATGATATAAAAGTGGTGCCAAAAGTCGGGTTTCAGAAACTTATTCAAGACGTCACATCCAAATATCATTACGACACTTGGGCATGGATTACAGTGACATTGGCGTTTGTGTTTTTATTGTTTTTTGTGGGTTATTATTTTTCTCAAACCACGTTGTTGAAAAGAGTCTTTTTTATTGGAATGTTCCTTTTTTTATTGGCAATTGTAGTAAGTGTTTCTTCGGCGATTTATGAAAAAAAT
>JBILYQ010000105.1:0-7375 GCA_044377655.1 Flavobacterium sp. | reverse complement strand
TAGGTTCGGCTACTCCAAGCATCGAAACCTATTTCAATGCGCAATCCAATAAGTTTGGTTTAGTAACCATTACAGAGCGATTTGGGAAAGTTCAAATGCCTGAGATTGAATTGGTGGATTTAAAAGATAGTTATTTCCGTAAACGAATGAAAGGTCATTTCAGTACGACTTTAATAGAAGCTATTACTGAAGCTTTTTCTTTAGGCGAACAAGTAATTTTATTTCAAAATAGAAGAGGATTTTCACCCGTTTTAGAATGCATGACTTGTGGTCACGTCCCACAATGCCAGCAATGTGACGTTAGTTTGACCTATCATAAATTCAAGAACCAACTACGTTGTCATTATTGTGGCTATGCAATGGCGAAACCTAGTAATTGTCATAGTTGTTCTAGTATCCATTTGGCTACTAAAGGTTTTGGAACAGAACAAATCGAACTGGAATTGGCTGAATTGTTTCCTACGAAGAATATTAAAAGAATGGATCAAGATACTACAAGAGGTAAATATAGTTTTGAAAAATTAATTGATAGCTTCAAGAATCGGGAAATTGATGTTTTAGTTGGCACGCAAATGCTTGCCAAAGGGTTGGATTTTGATAATGTTTCGTTGGTTGGGATTATGAATGCGGACAATATGTTGTACCATCCAGATTTTCGTGCTTTTGAAAGAAGTTTTCAAATGATGACCCAAGTTTCGGGAAGAGCTGGACGTTCAGAAAAACGAGGAAAAGTAATTATCCAAACTTATAATCCTGAGCATAATATTATTCAACAAGTGACTAATAACGATTATATTGGAATGTACAATGAGCAATTGTATGATCGGCAAATCTATAAATATCCGCCTTATTTTCGATTGATAAAACTAACCTTGAAACACCGTGACTTCGAAAAACTAAAAGAAGGAACGCTATGGTTGTATCAGGTTTTGAAGCAAAACTTTGAAATTCCCATTCTTGGACCAGAAGAGCCAGCAATCAATAGAATTCGAAATGAATATATCCGTACAATAATGATTAAAATACCAAGTAATCAGCCATTACAAGGTACAAAAAAAACTATCCAGAAAGTACTGAATAGTTTTGATGTTGTAGCGCAATACAGAAGTATTAAAATTACTGTAAATGTGGACTTTTATTAAGCAATAGCTAATGCTTTGATTAAATCCTCTTTTTTATTTCGGCTCAGAGGAATTTTTGTCACGCCAATTTCCGCGAACTTACTATTGAAACGTTCCACTTTGTCAATATTAATAATAAAGGACTTGTGAACTCGAATAAATTTATCTTTTGATAAATCTGCTTCAAAAGATTTCATGGTAGACAAAACTAAATTACTGTCTTCTTCGGTAACCACTTTTACATAATCACCGTAGGCTTCAATCCATTTAATTTTATTGGTAAAAATTTTAAGCTTTTTAAGATTGCTCTTAATGAAGATATGTTCACCTTCTTCTTCATGATTTTCTTTTTTGAGCATATGGAAATCCATAGCGCGTCGCACAGAAGCATTGAAACGATCAAGAGCAATCGGTTTTTGTAGGTAATCCGTTGCATCATAATCAAACGCTTTCATAGCGTATTCTGCTTTTGATGTGATAAAAATAATTTGTGGTTTAACTTTTAAACCATCAAGAAAATCAAACCCACTTATGACTGGCATTTCTATATCTAGAAATATCAAATCAACAGAGTGGACCGACATGCAATTTTTTGCTTCAATTGCATTAGAAAAATCACCAATTAAATGTAAATTTGGGTGATTATTCACTAACTTTGCAATGATCATCCTTTGAATAGAACTATCATCAACAACTACACAATTTAGTTTCATAATGTTATTTATTATAGATTTGGAATGACGAATATAGTAACTTTATTTTAACCAAACTAATTTTTATCGGCTTTTTTTGCTTTTTAACGAATAAAAACGATTTTTGCTTGTTTATTTAGATTTAATGTTTACTTTTGCAAAAATTAACAAATAAATTAAATATTTATGAATCATTATGAAACTGTTTTCATTTTAAATCCCGTTTTATCTGAAGTTCAGGTAAAGGAAACAGTAAGCAAATTCGAAGAATTTCTTACTTCCAGAGGAGCAGAAATGGTATCAAAAGAGGATTGGGGTCTGAAAAAAATGGCTTACGAAATCCAAAACAAGAAAAGTGGTTTTTACCATTTGTTCGAATTCAAAATAGCAGGAGAAGTTCTTATTGCCTTTGAAACTGAATTTAGACGTGACGAGAGAATTATGCGTTTCTTAACTGTAAGTTTAGACAAACACGCAATTTCTTGGGCAGAAAGAAGAAGAACTAAATTAAAAGCAGCAAAAGCGTAATCATTATGGCAACTCTACAACAATCCGCTTCAGGAAAAAAAGATGGAGATATCAGATATCTTACACCTTTAAACATCGAAACTAACAAAACTAAAAAGTACTGTCGTTTCAAAAAGTCTGGAATTAAATATATTGATTATAAAGATGCAGACTTTTTATTGAAATTCGTTAACGAACAAGGTAAAATACTTCCACGTCGTTTAACTGGAACTTCATTGAAATATCAAAGAAAAGTGTCAGTAGCTGTAAAAAGAGCGCGTCACTTAGCTTTAATGCCATACGTGGCCGATTTATTAAAATAATATAAACAAACAGTTGTTGGTTTCTCGTTCAACGGAACCTAACTTCTATAATAAAGGACAACAACATGGAATTGATCTTAAAAAAAGACGTTCAGAATTTAGGGTTTAAAGACGATTTAGTAACAGTAAAAAACGGTTACGGTCGTAATTTTTTAATCCCACAAGGTCACGCTCAATTGGCAACACCTTCTGCTAAAAAAGTATTAGCTGAAAATTTAAAACAAAGAGCTCACAAAGAAGCTAAAGTTGTAAATGATGCTAAAGAACTGGCTGAAAAATTAAAAGCTATTGAAATTAAAATTACAGCTAAAGCTGGTGGAGAAAAATTGTTTGGTTCAATCACAAATATTGATATCGCTGCGGCTTTAGAAAAAGGTGGTCAAACTATCGATAGAAAATTCATCACTAGTGGTGTTGTAAAAAGATTAGGTAAATATGCTGCAAATGTGAGACTTCACAGAGATGTAATCATTGAATTACCGTATGAAATTGTTGCTGAAAAAGCATAATTTCAATTTTTTTATATTTAAATCCCGATGTAAGTCGGGATTTTTTTTTAATCTGAACTTGAGACAGATATTATTTTGATTAAAATGAATTAAAGATATCAAACTAATTCAATACAAATGAAATACAAAAGACTTACCAAAGAACAGTTTGAGGCTTTGCATCAAGAATTCATCACTTTTTTAGCAACTCAATCCATCGATAAATCGGAATGGGATAAAATTAAAGCAGAAAGACCAGAAGTTGTTGAACAAGAATTGGATGTTTTCTCCGATTTAATTTGGGAAGGCGTTTTAACCAATGCTACTTATTTAGAACATTTTTCTAAGAACCATATTTTTCTATTTCATTGTCAAGAAAAATTAATTCAATCTATTGTTTTAAAATCTTTGTATACTGAAGTTGATTTAATGAGTAAAGAAGGATTACAATGGTTGAGTGATAATTTGTTTACCGATACCGTTGAAATGCATCTTGGTAAAAAAGAATATGACGACGAACGTAACAAAGCAATTTTCGATTTGATTTCGCAAGGTGCTATTTTGAGTGATGGACAATTACACCTTCAAATTAACGGAATAATTCAATCATAGTTTTTGAATATTTCCAAATATATTGGTTATTTTAGTATTCTTTTTTAGAACTAAAATAGCCAATTTCTTTTCTATGGATATAAAAAAAATAATTCAGGATTTACGCGATGAACTCAATCAACACAACCACAATTATTATGTGTTGGACAAACCCATAATTTCTGATTTTGAGTTTGATCAAAAACTAAAACAACTTGAGGAATTAGAAAAACAGCATCCCGAATTTTTTGATGAAAACTCTCCAACACAACGAGTTGGTGGTTCAATTACTAAAAATTTTCAAACTATAGCTCATGATTTTAGAATGTATTCTTTGGATAATTCCTATTCCAAAGAAGATTTACTTGATTGGGAAAATCGTATACAAAAAGTTCTGGGTAACGTTGATTTGCAGTTTACATGTGAGCTGAAATACGACGGTGCATCGATTAGTATTACGTATGAAAACGGAAAATTAAAGCGTGCATTAACTCGCGGTGATGGTTTTCAAGGAGATGATGTGACTAATAATATTAAAACAATCAAATCAATTCCATTACAGTTAAAGGGGAATTACACCTCAAGATTTGACATTCGAGGGGAAGTTATTTTACCTTTTGAAGGTTTTGAAAAAATGAATCAAGAATTAATAGAAATTGGAGAAACTCCTTATTCTAATCCAAGAAATACTGCTTCTGGAAGTTTAAAATTACAAGACAGTAGTGAAGTAGCCAAACGACCGTTAGAATGTTTAATGTATTTTATCGTTGGAAACAATCTTAACATTAATTCTCAATTTGAGAGTTTGGAAGCGGCTAGAAAATGGGGTTTTAAAGTTCCAAAAGAAGCAAAACTTGTCAATAATTTGGAAGAAGTTTTTGAATACATTAATTATTGGGACATTCATCGTCACAATTTACCCTACGAAACAGATGGAGTTGTTGTGAAAGTAAATAGTTTTCAGCATCAAGATGAGTTGGGGTTTACGGCTAAATCTCCACGATGGGCAATAGCATATAAGTTCAAATCGGAACAAGTTTCTACAAGATTAAATTCGATTTCTTATCAAGTTGGAAGAACGGGATCAATAACACCTGTTGCTAATTTAGACCCTGTTCAATTGGCTGGAACGATTGTAAAACGAGCTTCTTTGCACAATGCTGATCAAATTGAGAAACTTGATATTCGTGTTGGCGATACTGTTTTTGTGGAAAAAGGAGGAGAAATTATTCCAAAAATTATTGCTGTAGACATATCTAAAAGACCAAGTAATTCGGAGGTTACAAAATATATTACACATTGTCCGGAATGTTATACAGAATTGGTTAGAACGGAAGGCGAGGCCAATCATTATTGCCCAAATTTTTATGGTTGTCCGCCGCAGATAATAGGTAGAATTCAACATTATATTTCTCGAAAAGCAATGGATATTGAAGGGCTTGGCAGTGAAACAGTTGCCTTGCTTTTTAATAATGGTTTGGTTACTAATTACGCTGATTTGTATGAATTAAGAGTTGAACAAATTTTGCCTTTGGATAGAATGGCGCAAAAATCTGCAGAAAATTTAATTAATGGCGTTCTAAAATCTAAAGAAATTCCATTTGAAAGAGTTTTGTATGCTTTGGGAATTCGATATGTTGGTGAAACTGTTGCAAAGAAATTAGCTAAACATTACAAAAATATTGATGCTTTGCAACAAGCAACTTTGATAGATTTGATTTTGGTTGATGAAATCGGGGAGAAGATTGCTCAAAGTGTAATTGAATTTTTTAAAAATAACGAGAATATAAAAATTATCGAAAGATTAAAGAGTTATAGTATTCAATTTGAAATTGTTGAAGTATTCAATATGGATGCTACGGACAAACTTTTAGGAAAAACATTTGTGGTTTCAGGAGTTTTTGAAAAATTTTCTCGAGATGATTTGAAGAAAGCAATCGAGGATAATGGAGGTAAAGTAGGTAGTTCGATTTCCTCAAAAACGGATTATGTCATTGCAGGAGAAAATATGGGTCCTGCCAAATTAGAAAAGGCTAGTAGTTTGAAAATTAAGATTATAACGGAAGATGAATTTTTAGAGTTATTGAATTTGTAGATTTCTTGGTATTATTTAATTCTTTAGCTGCTTTAATGCTGATTATCACTTCCGTTGTTTATTTAAGTTCAAAGAATAATAAAAAAGCAGTTTTGTATTTTTTTGGATCAATTTCCATAATCTTTTCCGATATTTTTTCTGCTTTAGCGGTTTATTATTTAGATTACTTTGCTTTAAGTTATATTGAAAGGATATTACACTTTTTTGGATTCTTGCTTATTTACTTATTTATGATTGAAAATAAAGAAATGGCATGAAGTGGGTTTTTTATTATATGTTTATCACAAATAGTAGTTTATAATTGGTTTTATTTAAAAAAGTTATATTTTATTCGAAAAAAAAATCCATTTTTGCAACTTATAGAAAGCAATATATCAGAGGTTTAGTTTATAGCTATTCAATTGATTTATTATAAAATTTTAAGTTTGGGAATATATAAATTCAAATATTTTTTCTTGTCAGCTTCAAGCAATAAATTGACTAATGGGTTGACATGGTTATATTTTATAATTGCTTCTATAGAAATCGTTGCTGAGTTTTATAGAGATACTGAAATAATTTGGTTAACAAAACCTTTTTTATTGCCTGGATTGATATTTTTATATTGTGTGACTTCAAAAATGCCTAATCCTATTTTTATAGTGGCTTTAGGATTTAATTGGGTTGCCAATATCTGCTTTATTTTTGAAGATTTTAAAATTATAACTCTTGGAGCATCTTTTTTTCTGATATATAGAGTTTTAATTATTTATCTTCTACTAAAATTAATAAAATTCCCGGGTAAGTTTCCTTTATTATTAGGCTCATTACCCTTTCTAGTCCTATATTTATATGTTGCAAATTTAGCCAATGATAAAATTGGTGACGGGATCTATCTTTTTGTTATACAGGGTATATTTTTAATTTTTATGGGTGGTTTTGTATTGGGAAATTACATGCTTAAATCAAATAAAACTAGCTTGTTGCTTTTGATTAGCACCATTTTTTTTGTAATCGCACAATTTATTCTAATCTTAAAATACTATTACATTTCGTTTAAATTTTTACAACCTTTGGCTATGTTATTATTTGTAATTGGTCAATATTTTTTTTACAAATTTTTAATACTTTCTGAAAAGAGAAATTTGAGATATGAAATTATAAATAAACCAAAGTTCAAGAATTCCTAAAATTCAAATTTTTAAACATAAAATTAATTATGAATGTAGATAATTATAAAAAGCCAATAAATATTTTATATTTTTTTCTTGCATTTATAGAGATTGTAGCAGAATATTTTGAATATAAACCTCTTATTTATTTACTCAAGCCAGCAATTCCAATATATTTAATGGGATTATATTGGATAACGTCAAACAGTAAACAAGGTGTATTTTTTTTATCATTATTTTTTTCTTGTCTTACTAATATTTTATTAGTACCCAATAGTGCAACAATGCTTTTTTATGGTATAATTGCTTTTTCTTTTTTTAGATTCTTTTCAATAATTGTAATTTTTAGGCTTGTTAGAATTAAGAATTATCTACCTATTATTATTGCAATGTTACCTTTTTTATTG
>JBILYQ010000004.1:0-22645 GCA_044377655.1 Flavobacterium sp. | reverse complement strand
GTAGCGCATAGATGTATCTAATTCGCCTTTATGTCTATAAATACCACCTCTGTCATTTGCTACATTGTAGAGCTCTTTGGTGTTATTTTTTTCTTTTGCAAGTTGGTAGTAGTACTCTAATACTTTGAGAGCAACGTCTGGTTGCGCCTGATTATTTAAAATATAATAGTCAGCTAATGCCTTGAACCTTAAAGAATCTGAATTTTTAGTGTTTTCCCAAACTGATTTTAGAGCAACAGACTTGTTTTGAGCAACTATATTTGTTGTTGAAAAAAGGAAAAGGAAAACTATCTTAAGAAAACTATTTTTAGTCATACATTTATTTTAATACTGTTATAATTTTTGGATGTTAATTAAATTATTGATTTTTTGCGGTTTGCAATCAGCTGAAGAACGTCAGACTGTGTAAAAACATCGCAATCGTACCAACAAATATAGTTTTTTTTAATACAAAATGCTTTTTGGTTTTTGGAATGTCCCTTAGTAGTGTATGGTGAAGAAGGCTTCGTTTTCTCGCAATGACGTAGTCGCTATACTATTCTGGTTTGAATGCACCTTCAACTGGAACATCACTATAATCAAACAACCACGCAACTAGGTCGCCCAAACAGAAAGTAACTTTGATAACAGCCGAAAAACTATTTCAAGAACTTGATATTGCGCTGCAAACCTTCGAGTTTTGTTCTTTTGACAGCGGAATTTTTAAATACTTTTTGAAACGTATCGGCGGTGATTTCTTCCCAGTCTTTTTTGGAAAACGACAGTACGTCTGGATTGGGAGAAAACAAAGGTTCGCTATGGGCTTTGGAGAATTTATTCCACGGGCAAACATCTTGGCATACATCGCAACCAAACATCCAATCGTCCATTTTGCCTTTCATGGCCGTGGGAATGTTTTCCTTGAGTTCGATAGTGAAATAGGAAATGCATTTACTGCCATCCACCACATACGGTGCCACGATAGCTTCCGTTGGACATGCGTCGATACAAGCCGTGCATGTTCCACAATGATCGGTTGTGGCGTGATCATAGTCCAATTCTAAATCAACAATTAATTCGGCAATGAAATAAAAAGAGCCTACTTTTTGGGTCAGTAAGTTGCTGTTTTTACCAATCCATCCCAAACCACTTTTCGCCGCCCAAGCTTTATCCAACACTGGTGCCGAATCAACAAACGCCCGACCAGATACTTCGCCAATTTCCGTTTGAATACTGTGCAAAAGTTCTTTTAGTTTCTCTTTAATGACAAAATGGTAATCCTGACCATAGGCATATTTGGAAATCTTATAACTGTCTTCGTTTTGAAATTCGGAAGGGTAATAATTAAGTAAAAGCGAGATAACACTTTTAGCGCCATCGACCAGTAAGGTTGGGTTTAACCGTTTGTCGAAATGGTTTTCCATGTACTTCATTTCGCCATGGCGATTTTGGTTCAGCCAGTTTTCCAATCGCGGCGCATCGTCTTCGAGGAAACCCGCTTTGGAAATGCCACAAGACAAAAAGCCGAGTCTTTTCGATTCGGCTTTTATGAATTGGGTGTATTTTTCTTTGTTGTTTATCAAGATTAAAATTTAAACCATTAAGTTAATAAGTTTCATTGAGCTAATTGAATTTATATTCCAATTGGTTAAGAAACTAAAACAATCCGCCTTGAACATTTGCCTTCACTTTCCCCAAATGTTTATAGGCTTTCTCGGTAGCTTCTCTTCCGCGAGGTGTTCGCATTAGGAAACCTTCTTGAATTAGGAAAGGTTCGTACACTTCTTCGATGGTTTCGCCACTTTCGGAAACGGCAGTTGCCAATGTGGATAAGCCTACTGGTCCGCCTTTGAATTTATCGATGATAGTCAATAAGATTTTATTATCCATTTCGTCCAAACCGTGCGCATCAACATGCAATGCTTTCAGTGAATACCGCGCTATTTCAATGTCGATGTTTCCGTTGCCTTTTATCTGCGCAAAATCACGAACACGACGCAATAGTGCATTGGCAATTCTAGGTGTTCCGCGACTTCTGCCTGCAATTTCTATGGCGGCTTCCATGGTTATTGGCATTTTTAAAATGCTGGAACTTCGTTGGACAATGGTCGTCAACAATTCGGTATTGTAATATTGCAAACGGCTTTGAATTCCAAAACGAGCACGCATTGGCGCGGTTAATAATCCGGAACGAGTCGTTGCGCCTACAAGTGTAAAAGGATTTAAATTGATTTGCACCGTTCGGGCATTGGGTCCCGATTCAATCATGATATCAATTTTAAAATCCTCCATAGCCGAATATAAATATTCTTCCACAATAGGACTTAGTCGATGGATTTCGTCAATAAACAAAACATCTCTTTCCTCCAAATTGGTAAGCAAACCGGCTAAATCTCCGGGTTTGTCTAAAACGGGACCCGAGGTGATTTTTATTCCAACACCAAGTTCATTGGCTAAAATATTGGCCAAGGTAGTTTTTCCTAATCCTGGAGGACCGTGAAAAAGGGTATGGTCAAGGGCTTCATCTCTTTGATTGGCGGCTTCCACAAAAACTTTAAGATTATCCAAAACCTGCTCTTGACCCGTAAAATCGTCAAAAGATAAGGGTCGTAACTTTTTTTCTAAATCGAGTTCTTCGGGATTGAAGTTATCGTTGGTTGGATTTAAATTTTCATTCATAAGACAAATATATAACAAAGTTGGATGCAAATAAAAAATGCCTTTCGATAAGGAAAGGCATTTTTAAATATTTATAAAGGGAACATCAAAAAAATCATTGGTTCTTTTTTATAATCCATACATCCTGAGGTATCCAATCTCCACTCTCAGGAATTGGTTCAGCATAATGCTCTAAAATTTCGACATTCTCAAAAAGGTTTTTCATAAATGCTATGGGCTGAAATGCTGAAAACATTCTGTAGCCTTCTTTAACTTTATCACGAATTACCAATTCACCCTTGTCAAATTTTAAAACTTCGGAGTGAACTAATTTAGTCTTAAAATTATCCCCTTGGGTTGTTAGAAATAATATGCCATTTGGCTTTAATACCCGATGTAATTCATGATACCATTCATAATGTAGATGCTCTGAAAGATGTGTGAAAATAGAAATCCCATAAATTGCATCAAAGAAACTGTCAGGGTAAGGAAGTTTTGCCTCTAGCGAATTATGATTAAAGTTAATTCCGGGTAGGTTTTTTATACACCAATCGATAGATTGTTTATTATAATCTGTCCCATAATAGGCGCAACCATTTCCAATAACTTCGGGTAAATGTCTGATTAGCCTTCCTGGTCCGCAACCCCAATCAAGAATTTTTAAATTCTTTAACTCAAGATATTTGCTAAAATAGTCCGAAACCCATTTAGCAGTATTGATGCCACCATTATAATAATTTGCATAGTCAATCTCAAATGACTCAAACATAAGATAGTCATCCGGCAATTTAACTTTGGGATTATTCTTTTTAAAAGAGTTATTTTTTTTTCGATTCTTAAAACGCTTCATAGCGTAATATACCCCATCTGCCAAATAAATTAACCTGAGTCTTCTTAGAGTATTCGAAATTTGTCCTTTCTTCATTTTGTTTTATAAATTCAAATATAGCAAAATTATTCATGCATTTATAGTTAAATTTTATCCGTAACTAAAAAAGGAGATTACCTTTTTTCAACCATTTCAAATTCCCGCTTTGTAAAGAAACCCATAAAAGAAAAACAAATCAAACTTGCTATATATTTTGATATTGGGGTAAAAGAATTTAAAGTGGGAATATATAAAAGTTGGTTCCAAAATAAAAAAAATGCCTTTCGATAAGGAAAGGCATTTTTTTTATTTTTAGAAAAGAATTAGTGATGTAATACTTCTTCACCTTCTTTCATGGGTACATTTTGAGGCACAAAATCTTCATCATGTCCTGGTTTACTATAATCATAAGGCCATCTATGAACCTCAGGAATTTCGCCTTCCCAGTTTCCGTGAATATGTTTGATAGGCGCAGTCCATTCAAGGGTATTTGAATTCCATGGATTTTGTACTGTTTTCTTACCGTAAAAAATACTGCTAAAGAAATTGTATAAAAATACCAATTGGAATACACCACCTACTAAAGCAAAAGTAGTGATCACAACATTTACATTTTGCAAATCGTCAAATAATGGAAAGTTAGTGTTGGTATAATAACGTCTTGGCAATCCTGCCATTCCGATAAAGTGCATTGGGAAGAAAACACCATAAGCACAAATAGCAGTTACCCAAAAGTGAATATACCCTAAGTTCTTATTTAACATTCTACCGTACATTTTTGGGAACCAGTGATAAATACCGGCAAACATACCATAAAGTGCAGAAATACCCATTACCAAGTGAAAGTGAGCCACAACGAAATAAGTGTCGTGAACATTAATATCAAGTGTACTATCACCAAGAATAATTCCCGTCAAACCTCCAGTTATAAATGTTGAAACCAATCCGATAGAAAACAACATGGCAGGGTTTAATTGTAAATTTCCTTTCCATAAAGTTGTGATGTAATTAAATGCTTTTACAGCTGAAGGAATTGCAATCAATAAGGTGGTAAAGGTAAACACCGATCCAAGGAAAGGATTCATTCCAGAGATAAACATGTGGTGACCCCAAACTATCGTTGATAAAAAAGCAATGGCAATAATTGACATAATCATCGCTCTGTATCCAAAAATTGGTTTACGAGAGTTAGTTGCTATAACTTCAGAAGTAATTCCTAAAGCAGGCAATAATACAATGTATACTTCAGGATGCCCTAAAAACCAAAACAAGTGTTCGAACAATACTGGTGAACCACCTTGATAGTGTAAAACTTCACCAGCAATGTAAATATCAGACAAGAAGAATGAAGTTCCGAAACTTCTATCCATAATCAACAACAAAGCAGCTGATAATAATACTGGAAAAGATATAATACCGATAATTGCAGTAACGAAGAAAGCCCAGATAGTAAGTGGCATTCTTGTCATAGACATTCCTTTTGTTCTTAAATTGATTACAGTAACCACATAGTTCAATGAACCCATAAGAGAAGCTGCAATAAAGATAGCCATAGAAACCAACCATAAAGTCATCCCTGCACCAGAACCAGACATAGCCTGAGGCAATGCGCTTAAAGGTGGATAAATTGTCCATCCTGCAGAAGCCGGTCCTGATTCAACAAAAAGAGAAAACACCATGATTACACTTGAAAGGAAAAACATCCAATAAGAAACCATGTTAAGGAAACCAGAAGCCATATCTCTAGCGCCGATTTGAAGCGGGATAAGTAAATTACTAAAAGTACCACTTAATCCTGCTGTCAAAACAAAGAACACCATGATTGTACCGTGAATAGTAACTAATGCTAAATAAATTTCATTAGACATTACACCATTTGGCGCAAATTTATCTCCAAGCAAAAAATTGAAGATTTTAAAGGATTCTTCAGGCCAAGCCAATTGCATTCTGAAAAGCATTGACATGCCTACTCCAATAATACCCATAATGATACCCGTAATTAAATACTGTTTGGCAATCATTTTGTGGTCAATACTAAAGATATATTTAGTTATGAACGTGTCTTTGTGGTGGTGTTCGTGATCGTGATCGTGATTATCATCGTGTCCGTGATCGTGAGCTACTGCTGACATATAGGTTTATTTAAATTTTAATAATTATTTTGTTTCTGCACTTGCAACAACTGTAGTGTCTTTTTTAACCATGCCTGCAGAATCTTTAGAAGCACTTACCATCTCTGGCTTGGCCTCAGCCGCAGCGGCGGTTTTCACCACTTGAACAATTGATTGTTTGTCTGCTAACCATTTTTTGTAATCTTCTGGAGAGTCAACTACAATTTTCATTTGCATATTGTAATGCGAAGCACCACAAATTTTGTTACAAAGCAATAGATAATCAAATGTGTAAGGATCAAGAGCTGGCAAACCTTTAGCCACTAAATCGATACTTTTCTTTGTACGAATAGCATTAATATTGGCTACTTTTTCAACCATTTCTTGACTTTCTCTCATTTCACTTGTTGTCGTTGTTGGAATGAAAGAAAAGTTGGTTACCATTCCTGGAACACAATTCATTTGCGCTCTGAAATGAGGCATATAAGCCGAGTGTAAAACATCCTGAGAACGCATTTTGAAAATTATTCTTTTCCCTTTAGGAATATGTAATTCTGTAACTGCGAAATCGTCTTGAGCATTTGGATCAGATAAATCAACACCAATTGTATTTACACCTTCAATATATCTTACGTTTGCTTTTCCAAGAACATTGTCTTTACCGGAATATCTTGCTTCCCATTTGAATTGTTGCGCATACAATTCTATAACAATGGCATCGTTAGCATCGTCTTCGTCAACAAACATAATATTTGTCCAAGCATACAATCCATAAAGGATAAGACCCGCTAATACAATAGCTGGAATAACGCTCCAGATAAATTCTAATTTATTATTATCCGCAAAATACAATGCTTTTTGACCTTTTCTTCCTCTATATTTAAACGTAAAATAATGAAGAAGGGCTTGTGTAACTGTTTGTACAAAAAAGATGAGAGCCATTGTGATAATCATCAAATTATCAACTTGAGAACCATGCTCAGAAGCAGAACCACTCATTAAAGGGAACTTACCATAATAAACAAAACAGTAGATTGTTGTTGCATAAATAAATAGTAAAAATCCAAACATTAAGTAGCCTTGAACTTTATTATCATTATCGGTTGCAACCTGAGAATTATCAATATTATTACCAACTTGAGTTAAGTCGAATATTTTAGTTAACTGCCATACGGCTATTGCTAATAAAATTACAACTATAAGTACCAAAAGAGTAGTCATTTGTTTTTTACTTTAAAATATTAATAATGAAAATGTTTACTTTCCTCAATGTAAGGATTTCTTTTTGGTAATAACGGCACTTTTGTCAAAGCAGAGAATACTACAAAAATAAATAATCCTAAAAAGAAAAGCACTGAACCTATTTCTGAAATTCCAATAAACCAACGATCACCAACTGTAGCAGGCATAATCATATTGAAGAAATCAACATAATGACCTAATAAAATTACTGTTCCAGCCATAACCAATACCCAAGATATTCGTTTGAAGTCTGTATTGATTAAGATTAAAATTGGGAAAACGAAATTCATAACTACGGCTCCGAAGAAAGGTAGGTTGTATAACTCTATTCTTGTAACGAAATAAGTAACTTCTTCAGGTATATTAGCATACCAAATCAACATGAATTGGGAGAACCATAAATAGGTCCAAAACACGCTAATACCAAACATAAACTTAGCTAAATCATGAATATGACTAGTATTTACATGCTCTAAATATCCTTTAGATTTAAGATATAAGGCAACCATACAAATGGTAGTGATACCACTTACAAAGAAACTAGCAAATACATACCATCCAAACAAAGTACTAAACCAATGCGGGTCAACAGACATAATCCAATCCCAAGACATAATAGATTCTGTAACGATAAAGAAAACCAAAAACATCGCTGAGATATTAAAATTCTTTTTGTAGTTACTATCATCATTACTCTCATCTTGTGCAAGACAATTTTTTCTTGAATAATATCTATATAAATTCCATCCAATTAAAAATATCGCAGCTCTAATTATCCAAAATGGAAAATTTAAGTAACCCGATTTAGCTTGAATTAGTTTATCATGACTAACAACATCCTCATCCATCCAAATAAACAAATGATTAAAATGAAAACCTGATAATAACAATACTATAAAGAAAATTATTGAACCTGGTAACAAATAAGAAGTTACACCTTGCATCACTCTAAACAATACTGGAGACCAACCTGCTTGAGCCACTTGCTGAATTGCATAGAAAGCCAAAGCGCCCATTGCAATTAACATAAAAAAGATACAAGCGACATAAAATGCTGCCCAAGGTTTGTTTTGTAATTGATGTAAAACGTGCTCCAAATGTTCTTTGTGTTCCGCATCTGCTTTTACATCATGACCAGTTGCGGCTTGATGATGTCCAGCAGTTTCTGCATGAGCTGATGGTTTTGCTTCATGACCATGACTTTCAGAAGCAAGAATAGCTTCTACATCCTGAATGGTTTTTGGCGCAGTGAAAAAACCATATCCTATCCCAAGAATACCAATAATCATCAGGACGAAAGAAAAAGTTTTTAATTTACTTGAAAATGTATACATATCTATAACAATCAGTTTGTTCTACAATTATAATTTGCTTTTTAGTTCCATCACATAATCAGAAATCATCCAACGTTCTTCTTGAGACAATTGATTTGAATATGCTCCCATTGAATTTAATCCATAGGCTTGAACATGGAATACACTTCCCACAGATATTTGTCTGTCTTTGTAACTCGGTATTCCTAAAAACTTACCTTGAGTTGCCAATTTCCCTTTACCGTCTCCGGCATTACCATGACAAATAGCACAATAAATTTCATAAAGCACTTGTGCTTTCTTCATATCTACAGCAGTAGAATCTAAACCAGATTTTACAATTGTTTTTGAGAAATCATACCCTTCTGTTGTATTAGGTATTCCATAAGGAACAAAGCCTCTTTTAATTGTACCGTCAGCTGGTATTTGCCCTTCTTTTCCCTTCAAACCTGTCGGAGAATTGAAGGCATCCGATTCTGCGTAAGTTTCATAAGCTACCGACTCATACATGTTTGGCATGTATTGATAGTTAGGCTTCAAATTATCTTTACAAGATGAAAGTGAAACAACTATGGTCAATAATACTGTTATTTTAAATAAACATTTCATCGTTAAAATTTAATTCTTTTCAATTACTTTTACTTCAACTGCTCCGGTACTTTGAAAAAAAGAAACAAGTTCTTCTTCATTGTCATTTACAGCTACTTCCATTAAGAAGTGATCATCAGTTGTTCTAACATCTGGATTTTCAGCTTGTTTAAATGGCCATAATCTACTTCTCATATAAAAAGTAATAACCATTAAATGCGCAGCAAAAAAAACAGTTTCCTCAAACATAATCGGCACAAAAGCCGGCATGTTCTCGATATAACTAAAACTTGGCTTACCACCAATATCTTGTGGCCAATCCTGAATCATAATATAATTCATCATCCATGTTCCAAAGGACAAACCACACAAACCATATATAAAAGCACAAATTGCTAATCTTGTTGGCGCAAGTCCCATTGCTTTATCCAAGCCATGAACAGGAAATGGTGTAAAAACTTCTTCGATATGATGATGGGCAGCACGTGTTTTTTTAACAGCATCCATCAATACATCATCGTCATTATAAATGGCGTATATAACTTTACTACTCATGATGTGAATTTTTATTTCTTTCTCTAATATAATTTTCTCCAGTAGCTTTCAAAATCGTTTTAACTTCCGCTTGAGCTATAACAGGGAATGTTCTAGCATACAATAAAAATAAAACAAAGAAGAAACCAATTGTACCTATGAATATTCCGATATCGACAAATGTAGGTGAAAACATTGTCCATGATGATGGAATATAATCTCTATGTAAAGAGGTTACTATAATTACAAATCGCTCAAACCACATTCCAATATTAACAACTATTGAGATAATAAATGAGAACATGATACTAGTTCTTAATTTTTTGAACCACATGAACTGCGGTGAAAATACATTACATGTCATCATTGACCAATAAGCCCACCAATAAGGACCAGTTGCTCTGTTCAAGAAGGCATACTGTTCGTATTCTACTCCTGAATACCAAGCAATGAATAATTCAGTAATATAGGCAACACCAACAATAGAACCCGTAATCATAATTACGATATTCATTAATTCAATATGTTGTATAGTAATGTATGCTTCTAGATTTGAAACTTTTCTCATAATGATAAGCAAAGTGTTCACCATCGCAAATCCAGAGAATACAGCTCCAGCAACAAAGTAAGGAGGAAAAATAGTAGTATGCCAACCTGGAATAACGGAAGTAGCAAAGTCCATCGATACAATAGTATGAACAGAAAGTACAAGTGGAGTTGCTAAACCTGCAAGAACCAAAGAAACTTCTTCAAAACGTTGCCAGTCTTTTGCTCTACCGCTCCATCCGAAACTTAATATAGAATACACTCTTTTGTTAAAAGGAGTAACGGCTCTATCTCTAATCATAGCAAAATCTGGTAATAATCCTGTCCACCAAAAAACAAGTGATACTGAAAGATACGTTGAAATTGCAAATACATCCCAAAGCAATGGTGAATTAAAGTTTACCCAAAGCGAACCAAATTGATTCGGAATTGGCAATACCCAATACGCTAACCAAGGACGACCCATGTGTATAATTGGAAATAAACCAGCTTGTATTACAGAGAAAATGGTCATTGCCTCCGCAGAACGGTTAATCGCCATTCTCCATCGTTGACGGAAAAGTAATAATACAGCAGAAATTAAAGTTCCTGCATGACCAATACCAACCCACCAAACGAAGTTAGTGATATCCCAAGCCCATCCAACAGTTTTATTTAATCCCCAAGTTCCTATTCCTGTAGAAATGGTATATATAATACAAGCTAATCCCCAAAGGAAAGCGGTAAGTGCGATTGAAAATACAATCCACCATTGTTTGTTGGCTCTGCCTTCAACAGGCGCAGCTACATCTACTGTTACGTCGTGATAAGATTTATCACCTATAACTAAAGGTTTTCTAATGGGTGCTTCGTAGTGAGACGACATAATCCTTTATATTGTTTCTTAATTAATTATTTTTTGTACTAGGTATTTCTAACTTTAACGTGGTAAATAACATTTGGTTTTGTTCCAACATGCTCTAATAAATGATACATTCTGTCATCTTCCGATAATTTTGCTACTTTACTAGCAGTGTCATTAACATCTCCAAAAACCATAGCGCCAGAAGGACATGCGCTTGAACAAGCTGTTTGAAATTCACCGTCTACAATTTCTCTTCCTTCGCGTTTGGCATTCAAAATTGTTGCTTGTGTCATTTGAATACACATAGAACATTTTTCCATAACGCCACGTGAACGAACATTCACATCAGGATTTAACACCATGCGGCCTAAATCATCGTTCATGTGGTAATCAAACTCACTGTTTCCATTATATAAGAACCAGTTAAAACGACGTACTTTATAAGGACAGTTGTTAGCACAATAACGTGTACCAACACATCTGTTATAAGCCATGTGATTTTGACCTTGACGTGAGTGTGATGTTGCAGCAACAGGACAAACCGTTTCACAAGGTGCATGATTACAATGTTGACACATTACGGGCTGAAAAGCCACTTGTGGATTATCCGCAGGGTTTTCCATTTTTCTAAATCCACCCAAAGAACCTTTGGTCTCTTCATCGCCGGCAATGAAACCAACTAAATCTAAACCATCGAAATTGTCTTTTTTCTCATTGTCCTTTTCAAAGGTATCTTCCGAAGAGTAGTATCTATCAATACGCAACCAGTGCATATCGCGACTTCTTCTTATCTCAGACTTACCAACTACAGGAACATTATTTTCAGCATGACAAGCAATAACGCAAGCGCCACAACCTGTACAAGCATTTAAATCAACCGACAGATTAAAATGATGACCAACTGAACGATCAAAAGACGCCCATAAATCAACTTTTGTTGCTTCTACTTCTTTGTGGTCCAAAGAAACCATAGGAACTAAATTCCATTCCTTAGCTTCTTTTGTGTTGAAAATTTCAAGAGATGTTTCTTTGATAATATCTCCTCTACCCATCAACGTTTTTTGCGATTGAACACAAGCAAATTCATGCTCGCCATTAGCAATAACTATTTTGGCAGATTGTACATTATTGAAATTATTATAGAGTGAGTAAGCATTAACACCTACTTGCATTTCTTCTTTTAAAGCGGCTTTTTTACCATAGCCTAAAGCCAAACCTAAAGTGCCTTTTGCTTGTCCTGGCTGGATAATAACTGGAACATCCAATTTAGAACCACCAACAGTGATGGTTGCGTAACTACCGTTAAGACCACCGTTAGCAACAATTTTATTCTCTAAACCTAACTTTTCAGCATCGGCTTTGGAAACCGTCACATAATTATCCCAAGAAACTCTTGTGATTGGATCTGGAAATTCTTGCAACCATGGATTATTTGCTTGTTGACCATCGCCCAAACCAGTTTTTGTATATAAAACTAATTCAAAACCCTCTGAAGCTTTAGATTTCGCTAGTGCATTTGCAGCAGCAGCATAATCCGCAGAAACAGCAGAAACAGCAGTAGGTATTCCAACATAAATCCCATCATGAACGATTTTATTCCAAGTTGAACCCGAAGTAACTCCTGCAGAATTAGCTTTAATATAATCGTAGTAAGATGATGAATTACCAGTCCAAGACAACAAAGCTTCTTGAAATTGCTTTGAACTAAACAAAGGACGAATTGTAGGCTGTGTCAAAGAATATGTTCCTTTGGTAAGGGACAAATCGTTCCAAGACTCTAAATAATGAGGCGTTGGGATAGCAATATTTGTAACAGAAGCTGTCTCGTCTTCTCTTAAAGAAAGCGCTACAGATAATTTAACTTTTTTCAATCCTGCAATAAAACCGGCGCTATTTGCTAGAGTATAAACTGGATTAACACCAGACATGATGATGGTATGAACACTTCCTGTATTCATATCAGCAATAAGTTGGCTAACTTTTTCATTAGATCCTTTTCTTATTTGACGAGTACCTACTATAGAAAATGCTTCGCTACCCAAAGCTTGATTAATGGCAATAACCAATAATTGAGCATTTTTGTCTTGAATCCCCGAAACCAAGAGACCTTTTGTACCAGAAGCTTTCAATTGTTGAGCCGCTTTCATCACCACATCCTCGTTTTCAACTTTAGAAGTTGTTACACTTGAACCTGTAATGACATTATATATTTTTACTAAAACTTGCTTTTGATTGGCAATAGTCATTGGCACACGCTTATCAGCAGCAGCACCAGACAAAGTCATGTTTGCTTCAAACTGAAAATGTTTAGACATTTTTCCTGCTTGTGGCACTCTTCCTTTTGAATATCCCGAATCGAAACTCCCTCCTTGCCAATCTCCTAAGAAATCCGCATCAAGAGAAACAATTGTATTCGCTTTTGAAAAATCATAATTTGCTAAAGCTCTTTCGCCATAAACGGTTTCGAAGGCATCCAATGCAGGAGACTCGGAAACAGCATCGTAGATAACATGTTTTGCAGTTGGATTTTGAGCTATGAATTCAGCTATCAATTTTTCAGTTGATGGACTTGCTAAAGTGTTAGTAAGCAAAACCACTTGACCTCCTTTTGACTTTGCATCTGCCAAACTTGATTTAACTTTTAAATCAGCCTCTTGCCATGTTGCATCTTTTTGAGCAATTTTTGTAAGTTTCAAACGCATACTGTCATATAATGACAATACAGAAGCATGTACTCTAGCATTTGCAGTAAAATTTGCACCCGCAATAGTATTATTTTCAATTTTTATTGGGCGACCTTCACGTGTTTTTACCAATAAATTAGCAAAATCATAACCATCAAACATTGATGTAGCATAATAATCTGCAACACCTGGAATGATTTGCTCAGGCTGAACAACATAAGGAATTGATTTGTTAACCGGACCTTCGCAAGCAGCTAAAGATGCAGCGGCAGTACTAAATCCAACGTATTTCAAGAAATCACGACGAGTAGTTGATGAAGATGATAAGGAATCTTTGTCTGAAAGAAATTCATCAGTAGGAATTGCTTCCACAAATTCATTATTTCTAAGCGTCTCAACAATAGAACTATTTTCGTTTAGCTCCTCAACACTTTTCCAGTATTTTTTGTTTGATGACATCGTATATAAATATTAGCTTCTTAATTATTATTTTAATAGTGGCATTTACCACATTCTAAACCTCCCATTTGTGCCGCAGTCAATTTGTCTACGCCATATTTTTTAGAAAGCTCTTCGTGTATTTTAGTGTAATAAGCATTACCCTCCATATTGACGTTAGTCTCACGGTGACAAGTGATACACCAACCCATTGTTAATGGAGCAAATTGTTTTTGAATTTCATATTCCTGAACAGGACCGTGACATTTTTGACATTCAATTCCTCCTACAGTAACGTGCTGAGCATGATTGAAATAAGCAAAGTCTGGAAGTTTATGAATACGAACCCATTTTACTGGTTGTGATTTACCCGTGTATTTTTGAGCAGTTTTATCCCATCCAACAGCGTCATACAATTTTTGTATTTCACCATCATAAAAAGCTTTTGAATAATCTGCGGTTGCAGTAGTATCTGAAACTTCACCAATGTTTTTGTGACAGTTCATACAAACATTCAAGGAAGGAATTCCAGCATTTTTGCTGACACGAGCCGCAGAGTGACAGTATTTACAATCAATACCATTGCTTCCTGCATGAATTCTGTGTGAATAATGTATTGGCTGAATTGGCGCGTAATCTTGGTCAACTCCAATTTGGGATAAATAGCCATATACAAAATAAGCACTTGCTAAAAGAAGAAAGATAGAAGAAACTAACATCAAAAACTGATTTTTTGCAAACGCTTTCCAAATCGGCATTGTAGGCTCTTTAGCAGCAACTTCAATATTGTTTGATTTTGCAATTTTAGTCAATACATTATTCACTAAAAACAACATTACAACCAACATCATCATCACTAATGCTAAGGCACCTAAGATTATATTGTTTGAAATTCCACCTTCAGCATTTGATGCACCTGGAGCACTTTCTACTTTTGCAGCTACTGGTTCTACTTTTACTTCTGAAGTGTAAGCAATAATATTGTCAATATCACCATCAGATAACTGTGGAAAAGCCGACATTACGGACTTATTGTTTTCTTCAAAAACTTTTACTGCCTTTGGATCCCCAGATTTAATAAGATCTGAACTGTTTTTGATCCACTTGTAAAGCCATGGCATATCATACTTATTGGCCACACCGCGAAGTGCTGGCCCAGTTGCTTTCGCGTCAAGTTTGTGACAGGCCGCACAATTGGCATTGAACAATTCTTTTCCTTTTACCGCATCTGCAGTAGAAGTAGCCGCTGGAGCTGCTGCTGGCGGTGCTGCCGCTGCATCAGTTGCTGGAGCAGCTGTTTGAGAAAATGAAGTTAAGGATATTGTTAGCACTAAAGCTAAACTAAATAGCAAATTCCTTGAAATCGAATTATGGTTACCCACTTTTTTCATATTATAAATGATTATCGACTAATTTTTGGTATGATTTTTTCTGTGTAAGTCTCAGCAAAAATGAATACTTTTTTTAAAACTTGCACAAAAATACGATTATTGAACTATTCTCAAAACCTTAAATATATCTTAATTATCAATTTATACTTATTCTAAATAATAATTTATCTTTGGGTTAAAAGTATAAGTTTTACATTTGCATTAAAATCAATTCATTATGATAGTTTCATCAAAAATAAATGGCTTCTTTTTCTTGTGTCTACTAGCATTATTACCGCAAAAAAGTATTGGACAAGAAAACAAAACAACCCTTAGCCAAGACCCAAAATTCGAACAATTATTAAACGAAAAAAGGAAGATAAACAGCTCTATTACAGTTAATGATCGTTATAAAATCCAAATTTTCAACGGTAATAGTGAAAACTCAAAAAAGAAACTAATCGAGTTCAAAAGAGAAAATAAAAACTTTGACGGCACCATCGTTTTTAGCACTCCTATATATAAAGTATGGGTAGGAAATTTCAAAACCCGAATTGAAGCTGAGAAAAATTTAAACGATTTGAAGAAAAAATATCCCAACGCAATTCTGATTAAGCCAAACAAGTAATGAAAAAACACCTCTTGTTATTTTTATTATTTTCTGGATTCTGTTTTGGACAGACAGATACCGACTCTCTGAAAATAAAACACCTTGAAGAAGTTTACATCACTACACCAAAATATTTAAAAAATAAAACATTCATTTCCCAAAAAGTAGAAAACATTACCAAGGCGGAAATCGAATTTCAAAACTTTCAAAACACTGCCGATGCTTTGATGAACTCGGGGAATGCCTCGGTTCAAAAATCGCAGCAAGGTGGCGGAAGCCCAATAATTAGAGGATTTGAAGCCAGCCGAATTTTAATTCTAGTAGACGGAATTCGGATGAACAACCTCATTTTTAGAGCAGGTCATTTGCAAAACGTTATCACTGTAGATGAAAACATGCTCGAAAATATCGACTTGTTTTATGGTTCATCATCCACTCTTTTTGGAAGCGACGCTTTGGGTGGCGCAATTAATTTGTCTACCAAAAAAGCCCAATTTATCTCCGATGACAACAAGCGTTTTTCTGGAAATGTCTCTACTCGATATTCGTCATCAAATGAAGAAAAATCAACACACTTTGACTTTAATTATGGAAATAGAAACTTTGCTTCTTTAACCTCCTTTTCATTCAATGATTTTGGCGACTTGAAAATGGGAAAAACCAAAAATCATGGTAACGATTATTTTGGCGAAAGAGATTTCTATGTACAAACAATTGATGGAGTTGACCAATTGATTGCCAATGAAAACAAATATGTGCAAAAATTTACCGCCTATAAGCAATATGATTTCATGCAAAAATTGGGCTACAAACAATCTAATGGAAATTTACACACACTGAACTTTCAGTATTCTACAACGACCAACATTCCACGATATGACCGGCTTACTGATCCTTCAGCAACAGGTTTAAGAAATGCCGAATGGTTTTATGGACCACAAAAACGTCTTTTGGGCGTTTATAATTTTACCAAAGAAAAATTTATTTTAAAAAGCGATTTGTTTTTGGATTTGAGCTATCAAAATGTGGAAGAAAGTCGTCACAACCGACGATTTGGCAATTACAATTTGCAAAACAGAATAGAAAAAGTGAATGTGTATGCCTTGGACGCGGTGTTGAAAAAGAGTTTTTCAAAAAGCGAATTGCTTTATGGAATTGAAACCTATTTTGACGATTTGAATTCTTCAGCATACAGCAACAATAGCAACACTGGAGAAAGAGAAGTAATTGATTCTCGTTATCCGAATGGTAAAAACAATATGTTTCGAAGTGATATTTTCTTGTCTTACAGCGAAACCATTTCACCCAAAACCAATTGGAATTTTGGCGGAAGAGTTGGTTACACCGCTTTAAAAAGCACGATTGCCGACAACAGTTTTTTTGCATTACCATTTGATAAAATTGAACAAACCAATTTTACTTACAGCGCAACTGTTGGAATAATCCACAAACCGAGCAAAGCTGTAAGTTTGATTGTAAATCTAAGTTCAGGATTTAGAGTTCCAAACATTGATGATTTGGCAAAAGTATTTGAATCAAGTGCAGGAAGTTTGGTAGTTCCTAATGAAAATTTAAAGCCTGAAAAAACCATTACGGGAGATTTAGGCTTTAGAATCAAAAGCAAAAACAGACGTTTCGAATTGGAGAATAATTATTTTTACACCCGATTTATTGACGCTATTGTAACCGATAGTTATACTTTTAACGGTTCCAACACTATAGTTTTTGACGGAACAGAAAGTCAAGTTTTAGCCAATCAAAACAAAGGCAAAGCTTTCATCACCGGAATTTCTACTTCTTTGAAAATGTATATTGTCGAAAATTTATTGTTCACTGCCAATTTCAATTACACCTTGGGTAGAATTTTGGAAAAAGAAGAACGCCTTCCTCTAGATCATATTCCGCCGTTTTATGGGAAAGTTGGATTTAATTATACCAAAAAATTATACGGATTGGAAGTCTATATGCTTTACAATGGTAAAAAAGACATTGCAAATTATTTCCTAAACGGCGAAGACAATGAGCAATATGCACCAGAAGGCGGCATGCCTGCTTGGGAAACCTACAATGCCAAAGGATCAGTTGTGTTGTTTAAAAATGCCACACTTTTTGCTGGTGTCGAAAATATTTTGGACACGCAATACAGAACATTTGCCTCGGGAATGAATGCTTCGGGACGCAATATTTATAGTGGCTTGAAATATGGTTTTTAAGTTTTATTTAAAAAATAGTAAAAAGTCTCGAGCAATTGGGACTTTTTTTGTTTCAAAAATATAGAAATGGCTATTTCTTTTTGATTTAAAAACGAAATAACTTGGTGATAAACAAACACAATTAAATTAAGAAAAAGCCTTTTATAAAGAAATAAGATGACGAGCACATCGCAATACTAAAGTGGATAGCCTTAAAAATTTAAATTTTCTTATCCCTGAAGTAGTTCGGAATAAACCAAAAAAAATCCCGATTGCTCGGGATTTTATATTTGAATACTATTTCAATTTTTTCTTAACTTCCACTTCTTGGAACGCTTCGATGATATCGAGTTGTTCAATTTCGTTGAAATTCTTGATTTGAATACCGCAATCATATCCTTTAGAAACTTCTTTCACATCGTCTTTGAAACGTTTCAAGGTTGCTAAATCTCCTGTGTGGATAACAACACCATCTCTGATAATTCTAATTTTAGAATTTCTAAATATTTTTCCATCAGTAACCATACATCCAGCAATAGATCCCACTTTAGAAACTTTAAATATCTCTCTAATTTCTGCAGTTCCTGTAATTTCTTCTTTGATTACTGGCGAAAGCATTCCTTCCATGGCGTCTTTCAAGTCATCGATAGCATCGTAAATAATAGAATAATTACGGATGTCAATTTCTTCTTTGTCGGCCAACTGTCTTGCATTTCCAGCAGGACGAACGTTAAATCCAATGATGATAGCGTCTGATGCCGAAGCCAACATTACGTCAGTTTCTGTAATGGCACCAACTCCTTTATGTATAATATTAATTTGAATTTCATCCGTAGATAATTTAGAGAACGAGTCGGACAAGGCTTCCACCGAACCATCCACGTCACCTTTAAGGATAATGTTCAATTCTTTAAATTGACCTAATGCAATACGACGTCCAATTTCGTCCAACGTAATGTGTCGTTGCGTACGAACCGATTGTTCCCGCATCAACTGTGAACGTTTAGAGGCAATTTGTTTGGCTTCTTTTTCGTCTTCAAACACGTTAAATTTATCTCCCGCCGTTGCAGCGCCATCAAGTCCTAAAACGGATACTGGCGTTGAAGGTCCAGCTACGGTTACAATGTTTCCTCTTTCATCATGCATGGCTTTAATTTTACCATGATGTTTACCCGCCAACATATAATCTCCAATTTTCAAAGTTCCGTGTTGCACTAAAATAGTAGATACGTATCCTTTCCCTTTGTCAAGGAAAGCTTCTACAACGGTTCCTTGTGCTGCTTTGTTTGGATTGGATTTTAAGTCTAAAAGTTCTGCTTCAAGCAATACTTTTTCTAATAATTCTTTCACACCTGTTCCTACTTTTGCAGAAATATCGTGCGATTGAATTTTTCCACCCCAATCTTCAACAAGTAAATTCATACCTGCTAATCTTTCTTTCACTTTTTCAGGATTTGCACCTGGCTTATCAATTTTATTGATAGCAAAGATAATTGGCACATTTGCCGCTTGAGCGTGAGAGATTGCTTCTTTTGTTTGTGGCATGATGTCATCATCCGCTGCAATAACAATGATAGCAATATCCGTTACTTGCGCTCCACGAGCTCTCATCGCAGTAAACGCTTCGTGACCTGGCGTATCCAAGAAGGCTATTTTTTGACCGTTATCCAAAGTCACTCCATATGCACCAATGTGCTGTGTAATTCCTCCAGATTCTCCAGCGATAACATTTTCTTTACGAATATAATCCAGTAAGGATGTTTTACCGTGATCGACGTGACCCATTACGGTAACAATCGGCGCTCTGAATACTAAATCTTCTTCTTTATCTTGAACAACTTGGATAGCTTCTTCAATATCAACGGTGATGAATTCCACTTCGTATCCAAACTCATCGGCTACAATAGTCAATGTTTCTGCATCCAAACGTTGGTTTTGCGTTACCATGATACCTAATGACATACACGTTCCAATTACTTTGGTAATTGGCACATCCATCATGATGGCAATTTCACCTACAGTAACGAACTCAGTAACTTTAATAGTTTTACTTCCTTCATCTATGGCTCTTTGTTCATCATCCGATTTCTGACGGTGTGTGTCTCTTTTGTCTCTTCTATATTTTGCTGCTTTAGATTTACTTCCTTTACCTTGAAGTCTTTCTAAAGTTTCTTTAATTTGGTTTTTAACTTCCTCTTCGGTTGGCTCCACTTTTTGAACAATAGCAGGGCGCGCTCCTTTTTGGAAACCTGGTTTGGCAACGAATTTCCCACCGCCTGGTCTTGGAGCACCTGCGTTTCCACCCGCGTTTCCACCTGCAGTAATTGCGGGCTTGTGACCTTCTGGTCTTGGTTCTCCTGGTTTTGGCGGAATTCTTTTTCGTTTGTTTTTATTGGCCGCATTCTGTGCAGCTTGAGCGGCAGTTTGAGCGGGAGTTTGTGGCGTTCCTGGAACGATTTTATTCTCCTTTTTAGGTTCTTCTTTTTTCTTCTTAGGCTTATTGAACTGAGATAAATCAATCACTTGACCTGTTAAAGTAGCACCCGATAATTTTTGGTATTGCGTAGTGAAAGTTTCATCTACGGGAACTTCTTCAGCAACTGCTTCTGTTGGTTTTTTAATTCGCTTTTCTGCTGGTTTCTCTACCGCCTTTTCTTTAGCTTTTGTTGCCCCCGGAATAGGTTTTTCACTAACTGCTTTTGCTGGAGCAACTGGCGTATCTTTTACAACTGGCGTATCTTTTACGACAGTAGCTTCCACTTTAGCAGTTTCGGCAACAACTGGTTTTTCAACGGCAGGTTTTTCACTAACTGCTTTTGCAGCTACAACTATTGGAGCTGGAGCAGACTTTGGAGATAAATCAATTGTTCCAACCTGTTTTGGAGCTGTAACAACTGCTTTGGCTTTAATTATTTCTAATCTTTGACGCTCTTCGTCCTGTTTGCGTTTGTCTTCAATCTCTTTCTCTCTTTCTAAACGAAGGGCTTCTTTTTCTTTTCTCTTTTCTTCTCCCACTTCCTTTGAAGCCTCTTTATTGCCCTTGTCACCGGCAAATTGTCCACAAAGAATATTGTATACATCATCAGAAATTTTTGTGTTGGGACTTGCTTCAATAACAATGCCCTTATCTTTGAGATAATCCACAGCTCTTTCTAAAGAAATGTTTAATTCCCTTAAAACTTTATTAATTCTAATAATTCTTTCTTCAGACATAAAATCTTATTAATGTTATCTAATTTTTATAAAAGGATTAGTCCTCAAACTCTTCTTTCAATATTTTCATTACTTCTAGAATTGTTTCCTCTTCTAAATCTGTTCTTCTAACTAAGTCAGCCACATTTTGATTTAAGATACTTCTGGCTGTATCCAAACCAATTTTTGCAAACTCTTCTATAACCCATGCTTCGATTTCATCCGTGAATTCTGTTAATTCCACGTCGTCTTCCTCTGCTACATTTCCTTCTCTAATCACATCCAATTCATAGCCTGTCAACAAACCAGCCAATTTAATGTTGTGTCCACCACGACCAATTGCTTTAGAAACTTCTTCTAATTTCAAGAACACTTCGGCGCGTTTTGTTTCTTCGTTAATTTTAACTGATGAAACTTTAGCTGGGCTCAATGCTCTTGTGATAAACAATTGAATGTTTGTAGTATAATTAATAACATCTATGTTTTCGTTACCTAATTCACGAACAATTCCATGAATTCTAGAACCTTTCATTCCAACACAGGCACCAACGGGATCAATTCTATCATCATAGGAATCAACAGCTACTTTGGCTTTCTCTCCTGGGATTCTAACCACTTTTTTAATCATGATTAAACCGTCGAAAACTTCTGGAATTTCTTGTTCAAATAATTTTTCTAAGAATATCTCTGAAGTCCTTGACATGATGATTTGAGGTTTATTACCTTTTAATTCAACACTTTCAATAATTCCACGAACATTATCCCCTTTTCTAAAAAAGTCGGAAGGGATTTGTTTTTCTTTTGGCAAAACGATTTCATTCCCTTCATCGTCAATCAAAATTACAACTCTTGGACGAACATGGTGTACCTCGGCAGTGTAAATTTCACCTATCAGATCTTTAAATTGTTTATAAAGATTGGTGTTATCATGTTCATGTATTTTGGAAATCAAGTTTTGACGTAATGCCAAAATAGATCTTCTTCCCAAATCTATTAATTTTACTTCCTCAGAAACTTCTTCTCCAATTTCAAAATCAGGTTCGATTTTTCTTGCTTCCGACAATGTGATTTCTTCATTTTCCAAATCCAAATCATCGTCTGCAACAACGATTCTTCTTCTCCAGATTTCCATATCTCCCTTATCAGGATTGATAATAATATCAAAATTATCATCAGACCCGTATTTCTTTTTCAATGCATTTCTAAATACATCTTCCAAAATCGCCATAAGCGTTACACGATCAATGAGTTTATCATCTTTAAACTCTGAGAATGATTCGATTAATGCAATATTTTCCATGCCTAATTTTTAATTAAATGTTACTGTAACAATTGCTTCTTTTATTTCTACGTAAGGTATTTCCAGTTTTTTTTGAACTGTTTCTTTTCCTTTCCCTACTTTTTTTTGTTCTCTTGCTTCCCAAGTCAAAGTGATGTTATCATCTGTTGCTTCGACAAGTTTAGCTTCTATTGTTG
>JBILYQ010000103.1:0-7426 GCA_044377655.1 Flavobacterium sp. | reverse complement strand
ATATATAGCCGATTGTATACTAGATGATTTTAATGGAGATGGACTAAAAGATATAATTATACAAGGATTTGCAAATAATACAAATGTATATTGGAATACTTCTACTGTTTTAAGTATCTCTGAACAAATAGTAACAAATCAAAATATAATTATTTATCCAAATCCAGCTCAAAGTATAGTCAATGTAAAAGCAGATAGCAAACTTATTGGTTCTATTTATACTATGTATGACAACACAGGCAAAGTAGTTTTATCAGGAACAATAAATGCTGAAAACACAAATATTGATTTAGGAAATTTATCGGTAGGTATTTATTTGTTCAGTGCTGGAGAAAATGTAAAGCAGACATTTAAAGTGATTAAGGAATAAGCCAGCCCTTAACAGCGTGCAAGCGCAACCCGAAAAGGGTATGTGCCTGTGCGCGGCACGTTACAAGCAAGCCCGATAGCTCGGACATGTTATCACAAAATAGTCTCATGAACGATAGCGCGGAATTGCATTCCGTGTCCACAAAGCGTTCCTTAATTTAAGCAAAATTTTCGTTAACATTCAACAGATTGCTTTGCTTAGCAATGACGAAACTGACAAGGTCTTCCACAAGCTTAAGACAAAGTATATATAATTTGAGCATTCTAGCGAAAACTCAAGCAAAGCGTCTAGCTAGCTTCGCAAACATCCCCTGTTTTTAATCATATAATAGTTCGTGGCATTCATCAAAGGCAGGCTAGTTTTTACTGTTAATTAATTATTCTCAATGGTGTTGCCAAAACTTTCTCCAAAACAATACCCTCAAAAATTTCCATATTTCGCCGAACCTTCTACCTTTGCCAGTCAGAATAAAACAGACTACAATGAACAAATACAGCAAACGCAGAGAAGCTCTTTTATACCACGCCAAACCAACACCAGGGAAAATTCAAGTGGTGCCCACCAAAAAATACGCCACCCAAAGAGATTTATCGCTAGCCTATTCGCCAGGTGTTGCCGAGCCTTGTCTGGAAATTGTCAAAGACATCAACAACGTTTATAAATATACCGCCAAAGGAAATCTCGTAGCAGTTATTACCAATGGAACCGCCGTTTTAGGCCTTGGCGATATCGGTCCCGAAGCTTCAAAACCCGTAATGGAAGGGAAGGCATTACTCTTTAAAATCTTCGCTGACATTGATGTGTTTGACATCGAAATAGGAACCAAAGACATCGATGCCTTTATCGAAACCGTAAAAAACATTGCCCCAACCTTCGGTGGAATTAACCTCGAAGATATCAAAGCACCCGAATCATTCGAAATCGAAAGACGTCTCGTTGAAGAATTGAATATTCCAGTGATGCATGATGACCAACACGGAACCGCCATTATCTCCTCGGCAGCCCTATTAAATGCACTAGAACTAGCCGATAAAAAAACAAACGGTGTTAAAATCGTCATCTCAGGAGCCGGTTCTGCAGCTTTGGCCTGTGCCAATTTATACGTGCTTCTGGGCGTCAAGCAAGAAAATATTATCATGTTTGACAAAGAAGGCGTCTTGAGTGCAGCACGCACCGACCTCTCCGATTTGCAAAAAAAATACAGCTTCGGAACACCAGGAATTTCATTGCACGATGCCTTGATTGGTGCCGACGTTTTTCTTGGGCTTTCCGCAGGAAACATACTTTCTCCCGACATGCTTTTGGGCATGGCCAATGACCCAATCGTTTTTGCCATGGCAAATCCAATCCCCGAAATTGATTACGATTTAGCAATTGCCACTCGAAAAGACATTATCATGGCAACAGGTCGCTCAGACCATCCTAACCAAGTCAATAATGTATTAGGTTTTCCCTATATCTTCCGAGGTGCTTTAGATGTTCGAGCCACAAAAATCAACGAAGAAATGAAAATGGCAGCCGTGCGAGCCCTAGCCGCATTAGCAAAAGAACACGTGCCAGAACAAGTCAATATTGCCTACGGAGAAACAAAATTGAATTTTGGACGCGAATATATTATTCCAAAACCTTTTGATCCAAGATTGATTACCATGGTCGCGCCAGCAGTGGCAAAAGCGGCAATGGCATCTGGCGTGGCTTTGCATCCAATTACCGACTGGGAAAAATATGAAAGTGAACTCCTAGAACGATTAGGTTCCGATAATAAAATGGTTCGTTTACTAATAAATAGAGCCAAAACCGACCCAAAACGTGTCGTTTTTGCCGAAGCAGACCACCTCGATGTCTTGAAAGCAGCTCAAATTGCCTATGAAGAAGGAATTGCCCATCCAATATTATTGGGAAACAAAGAAATTATTTTGGAACTTAAAGAAGAACTAGGTTTCGATGCCGATGTTCCCATCTTTGATCCAAAAACAAATGAAGAAGACGACCGCCGATTAAAATATGCCGATATCTACTGGAAATCCAGACAACGAAGAGGCATTTCATTGCTCGACGCAGAAAAATGGATGCGCGAAAGAAATTATTTCGCCGCCATGATGGTCAACGGTGGCGATGCCGATGCCATGCTTTCGGGCTATTCAAGAAGTTACCCTTCAGTAGTAAAACCCTTGATGCAATTAATTGGAAAAGCACCGGGAATTTCGTTAATCGCCACCACAAACATGATGATGACCAATCGGGGTCCCATGTTTTTATCTGATACCGCCATCAATCCAAACCCATCTGCAGACGACTTGGCTAAGATAGCCCTAATGACCGCCAAAACCGTTCGAATGTTCGGAATGGAACCTGTCATTGCCATGGTTTCCTTTTCTAATTTTGGTTCGTCAATTCACGAAAACGCCAATAAAGTCAGACAAGCAGTGGCCTATTTACACAATTACTACCCCGATTTGATTGTTGACGGAGAAATTCAGGCCGACTTTGCCCTAAATCCAGAGTTGCTCAAAAAGAAATTCCCCTTCTCTAAACTGGCCAATAAAAAAGTAAACACCTTGATTTTTCCAAATCTTGAGTCGGCAAACATCACCTATAAACTCCTAAAAGAATTGTACCAAGTAGATTCAATAGGACCCATCATGCTTGGAATGGAAAAACCAGTTCACATATTTCAATTGGGCGCAAGCGTCGAAGAAATGGTCAATATGGTTGCCGTAGCTGTGGTAGATGCACAAGAAAAAGAGAAAAGAAGCAAAATGACAACAAAATAAAAAACAACATATTTCAATAGATATTGCAAACAGATTCCGTCAGTTAAAGATTTTTGCTATATTTGGACATACATTTTGATCGCAATGATAGCACACATACAAGGTAAGCTCGTAGAAAAAACCCCAACAGAAGTCGTTATTGACTGTAATGGAGTGGGATATCACATAAACATTTCGTTGCATACTTTTTCATTGCTTCCCAACACGGATTTCATTAAACTATTTACATACCTCCAAATAAAGGAGGATTCTAACACTCTTTTTGGTTTTGTCGAAAAATCCGAACGCGAAATTTTCAAAATGCTGCTCACCGTTTCAGGTATCGGAGCCAGCATTGCAAGAACAATGTTGTCTTCCCTTGAACCAAAACAAATTATTCAAGCTTTGGCAACCGCCGATGTAGTAACCATCCAGTCTATCAAAGGAATCGGAAGCAAAACTGCCCAGCGCGCCATTCTCGACTTGAAGGATAAAGTGTTAAAATTATATGATTTAGACGAAGTTTCCATATCCCAAAACAATACAAACAGAGATGAAGCGTTATCTGCTTTGGAAGTTTTAGGATTCGTTAGAAAAACGTCCGAAAGAGCAGTAGACAAAATAGTGAAAGAGGATCCAATGGCAACCGTTGAGTCTATTATCAAACAAGCTTTAAAAAATTTATAATACTTGAAAACAAGACACTTTAAATATATCCATTCCCTTTTAAAAACCGGTGTGTGTGCATTGATTTTTCTAGTCGGTTTTAATGGATTTGCACAGGAAGAAGAGCAAGTAAGAGACACCATCGGTTACTCCACCGGAAAAGTCGAAATCAATAATCCGCCAAGCATTGTAGACTCCTATACCTATGATGCCGCAACCAACAGGTATATTTATACTAGTACTTTCGAAGGGTTCAACATCAATTACCCCATAATTTTAACCCCAAAAGAATACGAAGCCTTGGTTCTAAAAGAATCCATGCGCGAGTATTTCAAGCAAAAATCAGACGCCATTGACGGCAAAAAAGACGGCAGCGAAGAAGCTAAAAAAGATTTATTACCTCGGTATTATGTCAACTCAGGTTTTTTTGAAACTATTTTTGGTTCCAACACCATTGACGTAAAACCAACGGGTTCGGTCGAAATGGATTTAGGCGCACGCTATACCAAACAAGACAATCCAGCCTTCTCTCCAAGAAACAGAGCGACCACCACTTTCGATTTCGACCAAAGAATCAGCATGAGCTTGATGGGAAAAGTAGGAACGAGGTTAAGCGTGACCGCTAATTATGATACAGAGTCTACTTTTGCCTTTCAAAATTTAATCAAACTTGAATATTCACCAACAGAAGATGATATCATCCAAAAAATTGAAGTTGGTAATGTAAGTATGCCCCTTTCCAATTCTTTAGTTCGCGGTGCACAAAGTTTATTTGGGGTAAAAGCACAATTGCAATTTGGAAAAACAACCGTTACTGGAGTGTTCTCTGAACAAAAATCACAAACTAAATCAGTTACTGCTCAAGGCGGCGGAACCATTCAAGATTTTGAGCTTTTTGCACTAGATTATGATGCTGACAGACACTTTTTTCTATCGCAATTTTTCAGAAACAAATACGATCAAACCCTTAGAAATTATCCTTTTATTGACAGCAGGGTTCAAATTACAAGAATTGAAGTTTGGGTAACCAATAAGCAAAACCGTGTCAGTAACACAAATAACAATTTAAGAAATATTATTGCGCTTCAAGATTTAGGGGAATCGCGTTTGTCTGGACTAAATGATGATAAAGTAGTGGCAATAGTAAACCCGCCGATAGATTTTTTTAGCGCTGCCACAGACACACCATCAGACAACACCAACAATAAATACAACCCGGCTTTGATTGGAACCACAGGGTTGCTGAATTCAAATATTAGAGAGATTGTTACGTCAAGCGGAGGTTTCAACAATACAACTCCCGTAAACGAAGGAACAGATTATTCCAAATTGGAAAATGCACGAAAGTTAAGTCCTAACGAATTCACTTTTCACCCACAATTGGGTTATATTTCCTTGCAACAACGATTAGCCAATGACGAAGTCTTAGCTGTAGCTTATCAATATACCGTTGGCGCAGATGTATATCAAGTTGGAGAGTTTGGAACCGATGGAGTGGAAACAACTGTTGTTGGAGAGAGCGGAACTACCAATGAAGAAGTTTCAACTCAAAGTTTATTGCTGAAAATGCTGAAAAGTAATTTGACCAATGTCAATAAGCCAGTATGGAACTTGATGATGAAAAACATTTATCAACTTCAGGGCGCTTATCAACTGCAACAAGAAGATTTTAGATTTAATATTCTTTACACTGATCCATCTCCTTTAAACTATATTGAACAAGTTGGCACAACACCATTGCCGGCAGATGTTGCGTCAACACCATTATTAAAGGTTTTTAATGTGGATAAATTGAATTACAATAATGATCCACAGGCCGGAGGTGATGGTTTTTTTGATTTTATGCCAGGACTTACCGTTGACCAACAAAATGGGCGATTGATATTTACAACTGTAGAACCTTTTGGAAAGCATTTATTTGGAAAACTTTCCAATACTACAACTGAAAACTATGATGGAGATCCAAATAACATAGCAGATTATAACGAAAACCAAAAGAAATATGTTTTTAGAAGCATGTACACCAGCACCCAAGCCGGAGCACTTCAAGAAGCCGACAAAAATAAATTTCAATTAAAAGGACGCTTCAAATCCAGTGGTGGCGACGGAATTCCTATTGGTGCTTTCAACGTGCCTCGCGGTTCAGTGGTGGTAACGGCCGCCGGAAGAGTATTGGTGGAAGGAATTGATTATAGCGTCAACTACCAAGCAGGAAGAGTGCAGATTTTAGACCCATCGCTTCAAGCTTCCAATACGCCAATTGAAGTCTCGGTAGAAAACAATTCCACCTTTGGACAACAAACCAGACGGTTTATGGGTGTGAATGTAGAACACAAATTTACTGACAAATTTACTGTTGGCGCCACATTATTAAAAATGACCGAAAGGCCATTCACTCAAAAATCTAATTACGGACAAGAATCAGTAAACAATACCATATTTGGTATCAACACCATTTTTTCAACAGAAGTTCCCTTCCTGACTAGAATGGTAAATAAATTGCCAAATTTAGATACCGATGTGCCTTCGAATTTTTCTTTGCGAGGAGAAATTGCCTATTTAAAACCAGATGCTCCAAAAGCAGACCAGTTTGATGGAGAAGCAACTATTTATGTTGATGATTTTGAAGGATCGCAAACCACCATCAATATGCAATCGGCAATATCTTGGAGCTTGGCTTCAACACCAGTTTGGAATGCCGATAGTGATTATCAAGATTTTGGCTCCGGCGCCATTGATCCAAGCTATGGTTACAAAAGAGCTAAGATGAGTTGGTACAGCATTGACCCAACCATCTATGTTCAAACGCCAGGCGATGTAAGTGATGAAGGAATTTCATTGAGCAGCACTCGTAGAATTTACAATAGAGAATTGTTTCCAAACACAGAACTTGTGCAAGGACAATCTACCGTTATCAATACGCTAGATTTGACCTACTATCCAAAAGAAAGAGGCCAATATAACTTCAATCCTGCTGCCTCAACCACTAACGAATTGCCAACGCCAGAAAATAATTTTGGAGGGATTATGCGTTCCATAAACTCTACAAATTTTGAGCAAGGAAATGTAGAATACATACAATTCTGGGTGTTGGATCCCTATTATGGAGTGGAAATAGATCCAATTACTAACGCTACAAACACCGGGAAAATTTTCTTCAATCTTGGCGAAATCTCCGAAGACGTTTTGAAGGATGAAAGAAAACAATATGAAAATGGTTTGCCTGAGGCAAACTCTACTCAAAATCCAGTTACTACCATTTGGGGAAAAGTACCATCATCACAATCTTTAATATATGCTTTTGATACGGATGGCGCCAATAGAATCATTCAGGATGTTGGATTTGATGGATTGAATGACCAAGAAGAGGCCACTAAATTTCCAGTATACGCCGGTCAGCCCGATCCTGCGGCGGACAATTACCAATACTTTTTAAATGCTACAGGTTCCGTTCTAGACCGATATAGAAACTACAACGGACTACAAGGAAATTCACCTATCGATGTTTCGAATACCAATAGAGGTTCGACAACCATTCCTGATGTGGAAGATATCAATAGAGATAACACCATGAATACCATCAATGCGTATTATGAATACAGCATCGAAATAAAACCAAACATGACCGTGGGTGAAA
>JBILYQ010000102.1:0-7462 GCA_044377655.1 Flavobacterium sp. | reverse complement strand
AAGAAAACAGCAACATCGCCATCTTTCCCTTTGTTAGCAGAACAATGCATGGAAGCAATTCCTTGAAGTGGCAAATAATAATTCATCATTGAAAACAACCCTTTTTTCATTTCACCACCATACCAAGTGCCGCCAATAAGTTGGATTTTCTCGGTAAGATTGAATGCTACATAAACCTCGGAATTCAAACCATGTGCTGCAAAATCTTTGAATCCTGTTTTGGAAGCATTCATGACCACAAAATCTGGTTCGCCAAAGTTTTCCAACTCGGCATCTGATGGTCGGATAAACATATTTTTTACAAAGTGGGCTTGCCAAGCCACCTCCATAATAAAACGCACTTTCAAGCGGGTATTTTCGTTGGCGCCACAAAATGCGTCAACCACATATAATTTTTTTTCAGACAATTGATTAACCGTTGTCTCTTTTAAAGCATTCCAAGTATTTTGGGTAATTGGCTTATTGTCATTAACTGCTTTTTCCGATGTCCACCAAAAAGTGTCTTTGCTAACATCGTCCTTAACGATGTACTTATCTTTTGGTGATCGTCCGGTAAAAACACCCGTCATAACATTTACTGCGCCAAGTTCTGTTAACTGTCCTTTTTCAAAACCTTCTAAACTTGGACTAAGCTCTTCCTGATATAAAAACTCATAAGAAGGATTATAGATAATTTGATGAACGTTTTTTATTCCATATTTTTCTAACGAAATCGATTTCGTAATTTGAGCGGAATTCTCCATAGAAATAATTTTGTGTTGTTGTATTAAATTCTCGGCAAAGTTAAAAATTAAAAATTAGAAAGTATTTTTTTCTTGGATTATTATGTTTTTTTATTAACCCAACTTAAAAGAAAAACACTCCAAGCCAGTATTAACAGTAATCCACCAATAGGTGTTACTATTCCAATCACTTTGAAATCAAAAGAAGTAAGCTGATTTGTAGCTAATAAATAAATTGAGCCCGAAAAGAAAAATACCCCAATTACGGTTAAAAAATAAATTGCCCGTTTGGTTTTTTCTGATATCGTAGCATTCAATGCAACTAACATTAAAAAAAGCGCATGATACATTTGATATTTAACTCCCGTTTCAAAAGTATTTAATTGCTCCAATGTCAAAACTGTTTTCAAAGCATGGGCACCAAATGCACCCAAAACGATAGCCGTCATTCCTAATAAAGCAGCTGTAACAGTAATTTTCTTATCCATTATTACTCTAATTTAAAATAAATCACAAATTTATCAGTTATCTATTTATGTAGAAAGGAAATCATCGATTCTTTTCGGAATTTAACAGTTTTAAAAAAATTATATTTGCACTTTAATTTACATCAATGAAAAAAACACTTTGTATTCTTTCCCTCATTTTTATTTTGAGCTCCTTTTCATCAGAAAGTAATCCAACCATCAAATCTGGAGAAAAATTAGTCTTTTCAGGTTCATACAACATGAGCGGTTTGATGACTCAATTGGCGCAAATCACAATGACAACAGAAACCGTAACCACTGCAAAAAATTCTTATTTACACTTAAATTGCGAAGCGGCAACTTACAGTAAATGGGATAAATTTTTCAAAATTAGGGATTTGTACGAATCCTATGTAAATCCCATTAGCCTTAGACCAAGTCTATACAAACGTAGTATTGAAGAAGGTGGTTACACCAAAAAAGAAAAATACGTTTTTAAAGGAAATCAAGTGCAAAGCACTATGAAACGCAAAAATAAACCAGAAACACAAAAGACATTCACGGTTGGCGCATCGACACAAGATGTGGTTTCTATTTTATACAAATTAAGAACCGTAGATTTCTCTAAATTTAAGGTTGGACAAACTAAAGCATTTACAATAGTTTTTGATGAAAAAGAAATTCCCGTTATGATAAAATTCATGGGGAATGAAACGGTAAACGCTGGAAATTTAGGAAAAAAAGAATGTCATAAAATATCTATTGGAGCCAAAACCGATGCCTTGAGAGGGAAAGACAAAAACTTGATTTGGCTTACTGCTGATTCCAAAAAAATTCCAACTTTAATCAAATTTAGCATTCCTGTTGGAACAGGACAATTAACTTTAACCTCTGCAACAGGAATTTAAATCATTTAAAATCATGAGAAAAATATTTTTAGTTCTAGCAAGTGTTTTTACTACTTTAAGCATTGTATTTGCCTTTCTACCCTTAGGAACTTTAGGCTTAATCCCTATAGTAATTGCATTGTTATTTGGCTATTTAGTCTTTCAAAAATCGGATGATTCGCAAAAAAAACTGGTAAAAGTTTTATTGTTGTTTTCGACACTGTCATTAATAGCTGTCATTGGAAAAGAAGTTTTGGTGCAAGATGAAATTGCCAAAGACGCTGTTTTCGAAAAAGAAAAGATTGAAACCAAAAAAGAATCGCAAAAAGAGCTAGAAGAATTGGAAGGTTTGGAATAACCGTCTTGCCTTTTATAATTAAAAGCCTAGCCTATAAAAACTAGGCTTTTTGTTTTATCCTTTTTTGAAAATAGAATAATTCCAAATTCATATATTTGTGAACTTTTTACAAACATACAATGAGAAACATTCTAATTATTGGTGCCGGTCGTTCCGCATCATCCTTAATACATTACCTTTTAAATAAATCGGATAAAGAAAATTTGCACTTGACTATTGGTGATTTATCCTTGGAATTGGCGCAAAGAAAAACCAATGGTCATCCAAATGCTACCCCTATTCATTTGGATATTTTTGATAAAAGGCAACGTCAAGCAGAAATCCAAAAGGCAGCTATCGTCATCTCGATGTTGCCAGCACACTTGCATATTGAGGTGGCGCAAGATTGTTTACAATTCAAAAAACACATGGTTACAGCTTCCTACATCAGTGACGCCATGCAAAGTTTGGACGCTGAAGCAAAAGCCAACAACTTGATTTTTATGAATGAAATTGGGCTTGACCCAGGTATTGACCACATGAGCGCCATGAAAATTATTGATGAAATTCATGATAAAGGTGGTAAAATGATTTTGTTCGAATCATTTTGTGGCGGACTAGTCGCTCCTGAATATGATACCAATCTTTGGAATTATAAGTTTACTTGGGCGCCAAGAAATGTAGTATTAGCAGGTCAAGGTGGCGCGGCAAAATTCATTCAGGAAGGAAAATACAAATACATTCCCTATCATAAATTATTCCGTAGAACAGAGTTTTTAGAAGTGGAAGGATATGGAAAATTTGAAGGATATGCCAACAGAGATTCCTTGAAATACCGCAGTGTGTATGGTTTGGACGATGTTTTGACTTTATACCGAGGCACCATTCGCAGGGTTGGATTTTCAAAAGCCTGGAACATGTTTGTACAACTTGGCATGACGGATGACGCCTATGCAATGGAAAACTCGGACACAATGAGTTACCGTGATTTTATAAATTCATTTTTACCTTTTCATCCATCAGATTCTGTGGAAACAAAAACGAGATTGGCACTTGGGATTGAGCAAGACGACATTATGTGGGATAAATTGCTGGAACTCGATTTGTTTAATCCAAACAAAATAGTTGGATTGAAAAATGCTTCTCCGGCTCAAATATTGGAGAAAATATTGACTGACAGCTGGACATTGCAACCCGAAGACAAAGACATGATTGTAATGTATCACAAATTTGGATACGAAATTGACGGTGTTAGAAAGCAAATTGATTCAAAGATGGTGTGCATTGGCGATGATCAAACATTTACAGCAATGGCAAAAACGGTTGGACTTCCTGTGGCGATGGCTACTTTGCAAATACTGAATGGCAACATCAAAACCCCTGGGGTACAATTGCCGATTAGAAAGGAAGTCTATTTACCACTATTGAAAGAGCTTGAAGAGCTTGGCGTGGTTTTCAAGGAAACCGAAATGCCTTATGTGGGTTACAATCCCGATAAATTATTGGGAAATTAGAAAGTCCAGATTATTTTAACATAAAACCAAAATCATAACCGATTTTGGTTTTTTTATTTAAATCTAATAGTAAAAGACTATTTTTACTTTCAGATAATCTAAATATGAAAATAAACCAACTACAAATAGAAATCGACGGTATCGATAAAGAAATCCTACGCGACTTGATGAACGATGCTCGAAAACCTATTCTTCAAATTGCAAACAAAATTGGAATTTCGGGTGCAGCAATTCATCAACGGTTGCGTAAACTTGAGGATGCTGGAGTAATTGAAGGCTCGAAGTTTATTGTAAACAACAAAGTTTTGGGCTATAAAACAATGGCTTTCATTGGGATTTATTTGGAGAAAGCAGCAAACAATTTTGAAGCAGTAAAGGAATTGAAAAAAATTCCAGAAGTACTTGAATGCCATTATACCACAGGAAATTGGTCGATATTAATTAAAATTATCTGCCGTGATAACGAGCATTTGATGCAGTTGTTAAATAAAAAAATTCAGCCTATTGACGGGGTTTCCCGCACAGAGACTTTTATTTCGCTGGACCAACAAATTGAGCGACAGATTCAGTTGTAGTTTTATGTAATTGCAAGCAATAACCCTCAATTCCTGTTAGCCCTGATTGCAGTGAAAATCCTCCTCGCCTTTTTTTGCGAGGAGATTGTAGCGGAAAGCAGGAATGGCATTTGCTGATGAACACCGAACTTTTCGCTACTAATAAAAAAAAACGCCTCAGTTAATAGAAGCTGATTTTGTTATGTTTACAAAGAATTAATCTCTTCTTCCAGTAAATACCATGATGTAATAAAGCAGTGTTCCTAGTGATCCTATAGCGGCAACAACATAAGTTCGGGCAGCCCATTTTAGCGCATCGCTTGCTCCATTGTGTTCTTGCTGTGTTAACATTCTTTTGTTTTCTAACCATGCCAAAGCACGTTTGCTAGCGTCATATTCTACTGGAAGTGTGACGAAGGCGAACAATGTTGTAGCGGAAAAAATGACGATTCCGATAAGTAATAGGCTTGGAAATGTTTCAATCATCAGCACTCCTGCTAGTAAAATCCATTGGACTACGCTTGAAGTTACAGATACAATTGGCACCAACTTTGAACGCATCGTTAACCAACTGTAGGCTGTGGCATGCTGGACGGCGTGTCCACATTCGTGGGCGGCAACGGCGGCAGCGGCAGCATTTCTTTGGTTGTAAACAGATTCGCTAAGATTTACAGTTTTATTTGCTGGGTTATAATGATCTGTTAATTGTCCTGGTGTAGAAATTACTTTCACATCGCGAATGCCATGATCGGCAAGCATTTTTTCGGCAATTTCAGCACCTGACATTCCGTTTTGGAGATGTAATTTGGAATACAATTCAAACTTATTTTTCAATCTGCTGCTGACTAACCAGCTGGCAAGCATGATGGCTCCTATCAAAATTAAATACATAGTTTATTGTTTTAGAATTTAAAGTTACTAATTCCCATCAAATTGTGCGCCAAAGAATTGTTAAAGAATAACGTATGCAAAAATGGCAGTTGAAAGAACCTAAAAATGAAAAACCTCAATTATCATAATGAAAATTGAGGCTTTTTAATGTTTGCTTAGGAAAATTATCCAACCAAATTAATGATTTTTCCGGGAACAATGATGACTTTGTTGGGCGTTTTGCCTTCCAATTGTTTTATCGTTCTTTCGTCTGCCATGACGATTTCTTGGATTTGGGCAACGGTTAAATCCAGCGGTAATTTGATGGTGAAACGCATTTTTCCGTTGAAGGAAACTGGGTATTCTTTTTCGCTTTCCACTAAATGCTTTGCTTCAAAAACGGGAAAATCGACAGTGGCAATAGATTCTGAATGGCCTAATTGGAACCACAATTCTTCGGCGATATGCGGCGCATAGGGCGAAATTAAAATGGCAAGCGGTTCTAAAATGGCGCGTTCGTGACAGTTTTGTGTGGACAATTCGTTGACGCAAATCATGAATTGTGACACGGAAGTATTGAAGGAGAAATTCTCGATGTCTTCGGTTACTTTTTTGATGGTTTTGTGTAGTGATTTCAAACTGCCCGCTGATGGTTCGCTGTTGGTGATGATTGAACCATTATCGTCAAAATACAGTCGCCACAGTTTTTTCAAGAAACCCGAAACGCCTGAAATTCCTGCGGTGTTCCAAGGTTTTGCTTGTTCCAACGGACCGAGAAACATTTCATACAAACGCAAGGTGTCGGCGCCATATTGCTCGCAAATGATGTCTGGAGTAACGACGTTGTATTTGGATTTTGACATTTTTTCGACTTCGCGACCAACGATGTATTTTCCGTTTTCTAAAATGAATTCGGCATCTTTATAATCTGTATATAATGGATGATTTTTGAAAGCTTCGATATCTAGTTCGTTGGTGATGTCATTGATAACTTTTAAATCAACATGGATTGGCTGAACATTTTTATCAGAAATCAATCCTTTTGAATACAATTTTTTTGAATCTTCACTTCTATAAACAAACGCACTCATTCCCAAAATCATTCCTTGATTTATCAACTTCTTGAATGGTTCTTCGGTTGGCGCGTAGCCTTTGTCTTTTAGGAATTTGTTCCAAAAACGAGAATACAATAAATGGCCTGTGGCGTGTTCGCTTCCGCCAATATATAAATCAACGTTTTGCCAATAGTCAAGTGCTTCTTGGCTGGCAAATTCGTCTTCATTGTGCGCATCCATATAACGCATCCAATACCAAGAACTTCCAGCCCAACCTGGCATGGTGTTCAATTCGAGAGGAAATATTGTTATGTTATCGACCAAATTTATGTTCACTACTTCGTTGGTTTCGGTATTCCAAGCCCAAACGGTTGCGTTTCCTAAAGGCGGTTGTCCGTCTTCGGTTGGCAAGTATTTCTCCACTTCGGGCAAAGCAATTGGAAGGTGTTTTTGGTCAATCATTTGCGGCAATCCGTTAACGTAATACACAGGAAACGGTTCGCCCCAATAACGTTGTCTCGAAAAAACGGCATCGCGCAAGCGGTAATTGGTTTTGCCTTTCCCTTGGTTTATTTTTTCTAATTCGGCAATGGCTTTTTTTGTTCCATCTTTATAACCTAAACCGTTTAGGAAATCAGAATTTACTAATTCAAACCCATTTTTGTCACCATAAGCGGCTTCAGAAATATCTTTATTGAAAATATTTTTAATTTCGGGCATTCCGTTTTGACCTTGGAAGAAATTCGCGAAAGCGTAATCGCGTTCATCGCCACACGGAACCGCCATTACCGCGCCCGTTCCGTAACCTGCGAGAACATAATCGCCAATCCAAACTGGAATGGGTTCTTTGTTAAATGGGTGTTCGGCATACGCGCCAGTGAAAACGCCAGAAATAGTTTTTACATCAGCCATCCGTTCTCGCTCTGAGCGTTTTGAGGTTTTTTCAATATAAGCATCCACAGCAGCTTTCTGTTCCGGCATTGTTATTTGGTCAACCAATTCGTGTTCGGGCGCTAATGTCATGAACGTTACTCCGAAAATGGTATCAGGTCTGGT
>JBILYQ010000130.1:0-6508 GCA_044377655.1 Flavobacterium sp. | reverse complement strand
AATGCAAACATTGGTTGAAATCCTTAATAATGAACGTTTCATTACCTGTCATTCCTATGTTCAATCAGAAATTTTAATGTTGTTGGCCGTGGCTGATAAAATGAATTTTAAAGTCAGCACTTTTACTCATATTTTGGAAGGATATAAAGTAGCCGACGAAATGAAAGCACACGGTGTTGGCGCTTCAACATTTTCTGATTGGTGGGCTTATAAATTTGAGGTTAATGATGCTATTCCCCATAATGGTGCGATTATGCACAACCAAGGAGTAGTTGTTGCCTATAATTCTGATGACGCCGAAATGTCCAGACGATTGAACCAAGAAGCAGCAAAAGCTGTAAAATATGGTGCTATTTCTGAAGAAGAAGCATGGAAATTTGTGACTTTAAATCCAGCAAAATTATTGCACATCGATGATAAAGTTGGAAGTATTAAAGTTGGAAAAGATGCCGATTTAGTGCTTTGGAATGATAATCCATTATCCATTTATGCAAAAGCCGAGCAAACACTAATTGAAGGTGTTGTTTATTTTGACAGCAAAAAAGATGAAGAAAAACGTTTGGAAATTGCAAAAGAAAGAAGCGAATTAATTGGGCAATTATTACAAGAAAAAAATAAAGGCATGAGTACCCAAGAACCCAAAAAGAAGGTTAAAAAAGAATACCATTGTGATACTTTAGAAGACTAATAAAATGAAAAAAATATTGATACTACTTTTCGCTTTTAGTATAACTACAAACGGAATAGCACAAAGAAAGCCAGCAGAAAAACAGTCAAAATCAATTTTGATAATGAATGCCGTAGCGCATTTAGGCAATGGAAAAATAATTGAAAACAGCGCAATTGGTTTCAGAGACGGAAAAATTACGATGGTTGCCGACGCCACTTTAATTCGGATTGCCAGCGGAACTTACGATGTAACCATTGACGCATCGGGCAAACACATTTATCCTGGTTTTATTGCTCCAAATTCTACTTTAGGATTGGTCGAAATTGACGCAGTCAAATCATCAGATGATGAAGATGAAATTGGAACTTATAATCCAAATATCAAAAGTTTGATTGCCTACAATACGGAATCTAAAGTAATCGAAACGGTTCGTCCCAATGGTATTTTGATAGCTCAAATTACACCTCGTGGCGGAAGAATTTCCGGAACATCTTCTGTTGTACAATTGGACGCTTGGAATTGGAAAGACGCCGTGATCAAAGAAAGTGATGGTATTCATTTGAATTTTCCTTATTCAATATCAAGATACAGTTCGCTGACAGAAACGGCAACTACGGATGCCAATAAAGAATATTTGAAACAAATAGACGAATTGAAAGCTTTTTTATTGTCGTCCAAAACGTATTTGGCAGATACTTCAAAAGAAAGAAATCTTGTGCTTGAAGCTACAAAAGGACTTTTTGATGGAAATCAAACGCTGTTCATTCATGCTGACGAAGAAAAACAAATTATTGATGCTATAAATTTATCCACTGAAATTGGCATCAAAAAAATAGTAATTGTTGGTGGATTTGAAGCCTACAGAACAGCTGATTTATTACTTCAAAACAATGTTTCAGTACTATTAAAAAGAGTTCATAGCATGCCCGAAAACGATGATCAAGATATAGATTTACCCTATAAAATGGCAAAAATATTAATAGACAAAGGCGTTCTTGTTGGACTTGAAAATAGTGGTGATATGGAAAGAATGCAAACAAGAAATTTACCTTTTCTGGCCGGAACTTGCGCTGCCTATGGTTTGGATAAAGAACAAGCTTTGCAATTGATAACTTCCAATACAGCAAAAATTTTAGGAATTGATGCAACTTGCGGAACTTTAGAACAAGGAAAAGATGCTACTTTATTTATCTCTGAAGGTGATGCTTTGGATATGAGAACCAATAAACTGACACATGCTTTTATTCAAGGAAGAATGATAAATCTTGATACGACACAAAGCGATTTAAACAAAAAATACAAAGAGAAATACAATCAGAAATAGACACTAATTCTCATTATTTTAATGCCTTCCTGAAATTTAGGAAGGCTTTTTTTGTTTCAAATGTAAAATAAAACAATCTTTATATAAAGTTTACTTGTCTATATGTAAATTATATTTTACTTTTGAAATGAATTTAAAACTTTAGACATGAAAACACATTTTTTATTACCAAACAAATTGAAAAAAATTGGTTGGATTTTGTTTGTTCCTGCTTTTATTGCTTCTATTGCGATATCAGTATTTGAAATCAACATTGACAACTATTGGGTTGTAAACGTGTTTGCGTTTGTTGATACTTTCGTGATGACAAATGACAACTATTTTAGTGTAATTCAAAACAGTATTATAGACGAAGTCATTTTATTTTGCCTGATAATTGGTGGGATTTTAATTGGGTTTTCAAAGTTGAAAATCGAAGACGAGTTCACTTCCAAAATACGTTATGAAAGTTTGGTTTGGGCAACCTATCTAAATTATGGCTTGATTTTGTTTTTTACGGTTTTCATATATGGGTTTTCGTATCTCAATATTTTATTTTTCAACACGTTTACATTGTTGCTATTCTTCATTATTCGTTTTCATTATATGATTTACAAACTCAACAAATCTACTAACGATGACCAATAATTTAAAAGTTTTGCGTGCTATCAAGAATATTTCACAAGAAGAATTAGCCAAACAAATTCAGGTCAGTCGACAAACCATCAACGCAATGGAAAAAGGAAAATATGTACCGTCAACTGTTTTAACACTTAAGCTAGCTCGCTATTTTGAACAACCTGTGGAAGCTATATTTACACTAGAAGAAACAGACTAAAAGCAAAAAATCCCAACCTAAGTTGGGATTTCATATTATTTTTTAAAATTAGCAATTCCTTGTTTAAGCCAATTTTCATATAATTTAACATCTGGATCGTAACTTGTAGTTGGCGTAACTGTATTTAAATTATTCCCTTCTGAATCAACTAAAACATACAATGGTTGTGTATTGGTTTTGTATTTGGTAATCATAAAATCAGTCCATTTATCACCAATAGTTTCAATTTCTGAACCTGTTGATTTGGAAATGAATTGTTTGTCTTTTGATAAAAGTCTTTTATCGTCGGCAACTAGTGAAATAATAACAACATCATTCTTTAAAATTTTATAAACTTTTTCGTCAGTCCAAATGTTGTTTTCCATTTTTCTACAATTCACACACGCATGACCTGTGAAATCTAATAAAGCTGGTTTTTTTACTTCTTTAGCATATCGTAATCCTGTTTCATAATCGTCAAAAACTATCAAACCCTTTGGACCATATTCTGAACCTTCTGGCAATTTTTCGTTTGATGAATTACCAAAAAAGCCTCTTGGACTTTCACTATATGTTTGCGATGGCAGAAAAGCACTAATTAATTTTACAGGAGCTCCAAAAAGCCCAGGAATCATATAAAAAGTAAATGAAAAAACTAATAAAGCTAATAATAACCTTCCTACAGATAAATGTGATAATGGTGAATCATGAGGCAACGTAATTTTTCCTAAAAGATAAATTCCCCACGTTCCAAAAATGGCAATCCAAATGGCTAAAAAAGTTTCTCTTTCAAACCAATGCAATTGATATACTAAATCAGCATTAGATAAAAATTTAAAAGCAAAAGCCAATTCTAAAAAGCCTAAAGAAACTTTTACGGTATTTAACCATCCACCCGATTTTGGCAATGAATTCATCCAAGAAGGGAATAAAGCAAACAACATAAATGGCAAAGCAATTGCAGATGAAAAACCTAACATTCCAATTATCGGAGCTATTCCACCTTTGGAAGCTGATTCTACTAAAAGCGTTCCAACAATTGGTCCTGTACAAGAAAAGGAAACTATTGCCAAAGCTAAAGCCATGAAGAAAATTCCAATTATTCCTCCTCTATCAGCTTGTCTATCAACCTTATTTGCCCAAGAATTGGGCAACATAATTTCAAATGCTCCTAAAAATGAAACAGCGAAAACTACCAACAATAGGAAAAATATTATATTGAACCAAACATTTGTAGAAAGAGCGTTCAATGCTTTGGCTCCAAAAATTGCATTTATAGTTAATCCTAAAATAACATAAATAGCAATTATTGATATCCCATATAAAATTGCGTTTCGTTTTCCTTGAGCTGGAGTTTTACTTTGTTTTGTAAAAAAACTAACCGTCATTGGTATCATTGGAAAAACGCATGGTGTAAATAGCGCTGCAAAACCTCCTAAAAAAGCTAAGAAAAAGATTGTCCATAATCCTTTCTTATCGTCATTTTTTGACCGAACAGCCTTAGTTGTTGCTGCAACATTATTTTTTTGAACAGTATCCGTCACCGCTGTAACTACTTCAGCAGTTTGCGTAGTATCAATATTTTCAACTTGCTGATTAACAATTATATTACTTGATATAGCCGGAATTAAAAACGTAAAAGGCTTACTTTGATTGATACAAACATCTTTACAAACTTGATAATCTAACGTCACTTTTATAGAAGCAACTTTCGAATTAATAATTTTTACTTTCTGTTTGAAAGTAACTTTCTTTTCAAAATAGTATTCATCTACTTCAAAAATATCATTGTATTGCTTTTTATAAGGACTTTCTTTTGCCTTTCCGATCAATTCATAATTACCTTTAGCTTTATCTAAAATGAATTCAGCTGGTAACGGTCCATTATCCGGTGTAAATTGTGAATATACATGCCAATCATCGTCAATCTTTCCTTCAAATACTAAATTGAATTCTGTATCCGATATTTTTTCGGTTTTGGTACTCCATTTTACTGGATCAAGAATTTGCGCGTTAAGATTGGCTATTGCCAAAAAACTTAACAGGAAAAAGAAAAAGTTTTTTTTCATTACGGTATTATTTGGTTTTATGTAGTTTTTAAGTATTTCTAACGGTATTATCTTCTAATTTTATCTGTAGTATTCTAGTCGTATTCTTATCTGTTTTAAACCGGTCGTCTTGCCTTTTACCAACAATCCAAACAATCTTATCCTCCGAGCACAACAGCCATATGTTGGATTTGTCCAACAATGATGCCTTCTCGTTTTTGAGAAACTTACTCACCTTCTTTTTTCCAGTCATGCCAAATGGGAAAAAACTATCGCCTTCTTGCCATTTTCGTAGCTGTAATGGATAAATTAATTTGTCTTCGTCCACAAAGATACAATTACCCGAACGATGTGAAATGTCACTTATAGCACATAAAGAAAGATTTAAGGGAATATTAACTTGTCTTTGATCTTTTGGTATCCAATATTCCTCAGAGATATCTGCGGTTTTTTTGGGATATACAATCAAATGGATACGGTCTTTTAACACTACATGTGTTTCCGAAAACACTTGTTTCCCAGATGTAGCATATACCAAATCATAGATATCTTTCCATGCTGTGAACCCAAAAGGTTGAAGCCATCGATACAAATAGGCGCTGTAATTAGGTAATTTTAGCAATTCCTCAAGATTAATTCGTTTTTGGTCCTCCAAGTTCTCCACCACTATTCTGTAAACAAGTCTTGATGCATCATCAACCAATGATTCGGCTTGCTGTAAATGGGATAGCGTGTTTTGAAAGGAGTGCAAAAACCCAGAATTCAGCTCCTTTAATACTGGTATAACGTGGTGCCGAATCTTGTTTCGCAAATAATTATCAGAAGCATTGCTGCTGTCTTCTCGCCACAAAATGGCGTTCTCTAGTGCATACCGCTCAATAGTTTCTCGAGAAAAAACAAGCATCGGCCGCACAATCATCTCGTTCTGTGCCGGAATTCCTGTCAAGCCATCCAATCCAGAACCACGTGAAAAATTGATTAAAAAGGTCTCCAGACTATCGTCTAAATGGTGTGCAGTGAGCAAATAATCATATCCGTGTTGCTCTAAAAGTTCCGAAAACCAAGCATATCTCAGTTTTCTGGCTGCTAATTGAGTGGAAAGTTTTTCATCCTCGGAAAACTTCTTGGTGTCAAATTTTTGCACAAACAGCGGCACGTGTAGTTGTGCCACTTGTTCCCTAACAAACGCCTCATCACCATCACTCTCGGTGCCGCGCAACTGGAAATTGCAGTGCGCCACGGCAATGTCATTTGGTAACTGTCGAAACAATGCCAACAAAACCATACTGTCAATACCGCCACTGATGGCTAACAGCACTCTTTTTCCTTTCAGAAAAGGAAATGCTTGCGAAATATGATTTTGGAATGGGTGTAGCATTTTCAAAAGTAACTATTTCGTTTGAATTTATCGCAACACTTCAAACATTGCTTTGGCTTTTAATAAACATTCCTCATATTCTTGTTCTGCAACGGCTTGCGATGTAATTGCACTACCTACGGAAAACGAAAGGTACCGATTAGTGCTGTTGTACAACAAGCTTCTTATAACGACATTAAAATCAAAATCCCCATTTGGAGCAAAGTAACCCAACGCTCCACTGTACAAGCCACGTTTGGTTTCTTCTAGTTCCTCGATGAGTTTCATGGCCGATATCTTGGGTGCACCTGTC
>JBILYQ010000101.1:0-7497 GCA_044377655.1 Flavobacterium sp. | reverse complement strand
TTAAAAGCAGCATTAGAAAATCCAATGGAATTATTGATGGATAATAATCCTAAGAAAGCATTGGAATTGTAAAAATGAATTGACAATAAAAAAACCCGCTTAGTTTCCTAAGCGGGTTTTTCTGCATATAAAACAATTAGTTGTTTTTTTTAATGCCAATAAAAGTAAGTACTTGTAATGCATTTTGACTTTCTACGTTATTAACGGTTTGTGTGGCATAATAAGTAACGCCATTTCTTAACTTAAAATATTTTGGCAATTCTACATTTTGAGGAACAAAATTGTTGTCATCATCAAGCACAATTTGATAGTAACTTTTTTGTTGCGCAAATTTCGCAAAATCTTTGGGGTTGTAGAGATACCATTTAATATTTTGTCCTTCAACCGCTATATCGCCAATAGTGGCTCCATCTCCAAAAAATTGTATAGCAGTACCAATTGGGGCCTCGGGTATTGCTATTGCGGGATTTCCCGAGTTCTCATCGTCATTGCTGCATCCTGTCAATAGTGTAACCATCACTAATACAGCGCCTAATAATCTAACTGTTGTTTTCATGATACATCATTTAAAATTACATAACAAAGTTAAATATTTTAAAAATCAATTAAACGCACACTAATTTTATTAACTCAGGGTTGTGAAATCATTAATAGGGAATGTCTTAAAGAAATAGTTGTTGATTTTTTTGGCATTGCAAACACCAGTAAAATCAACTCTTCTCAAGACAATTTTTTTAAAAGAGCAGTATTAAAAATAGTTTGGATTTATAAGAATTGTCTAATTTATTGTAGGTACAAACAATGATTGTAATAATCTATAATAGCCTTGCCTCCCAATAAAACATCAGCTCCAATAATTCCTTGCACCGGCTTGGCTTTGTATTGTTGTAATGCTTGATTGACATGCGACAAATCAAAAATCACTAGATGAAACTCGGTTTCTTTCCATCGTCCAATTTTCAATTCATTATTTTTAGCCACTTGGGTAAACATTCCCGTTGCTCCAGCGCCAGCAGCTTTAGTTTTAGATTTTCCTGCTATGAGTTTGAAAAGTTCCACACATTCAAAACCGACGCAGCTGTTTGACGCGCCAGTGTCCAAAATAAAATTTCCGGTAACGCCGTTAATGGTTGCTTTAATCAGCAAATGTTGGGTTTTAGAAACTTTAAAATTGATTTTTTTATACTTTTCTTTCTTCAGCGTTTCGTGTAGGTTTTTCATAAAAAAATAAGTCAAGTTCAAAAGTAATCTAAAAATCCAATACTCTAAAAATATAAAGAAACTTAGTACCTTTGCAGTTCAATATCAAAGTCACTTTTTTATAAAATGGTTCTCACAGACACACACACGCATCTTTACTCCGAAGAATTTGATCAAGACAGCACAACAATGATTCAACACGCAATGGATATTGGTGTTTCCCGTTTTTTTATCCCGTCAATTGATTCGAATTATACTCAAAAAATGTATGATTTGGAAGCGCAATTTCCAAACAATATTTTTTTAATGATGGGTTTGCACCCAACGTATGTAAAAGAAAATTATTTGGAAGAATTGGCGCATGTAGCAACCGAATTGTCTAAAAAGAAGTTTTACGCAGTAGGCGAAATTGGGATTGATTTATTTTGGGATAAAACATTTTTAAAGCAACAGCAGTATGCTTTTCAGTATCAAATCCAATTGGCAAAAAAACACAATTTGGGAATAAATATCCATTGTCGGGATGCTTTTAATGAAGTTTTTGAAGTACTGGAAAGCGAAAAGGCTACCGATTTATTTGGAATTTTTCATTGTTTTACTGGTGATTTTCAACAAGCCCAAAGAGCCATTGATTTAAACATGAAACTAGGGATTGGAGGCGTGGTCACTTTTAAAAATGGAAAAATCGACCAATTTCTAAGGGATATCGATTTAAAGAATATTGTTCTCGAAACGGATTCTCCTTATTTGGCACCCGTTCCTTTCCGAGGAAAGCGCAATGAAAGTGGTTATGTGAAATTAGTTGCCCAAAAAGTTGCCGAAATTTATCAACTGCCAATAGAAGAAATTGCTCAAATTACAACCGAGAATTCCAAAGCTATTTTTCGTATTTAATATGATTATGAGCAAAAATTGAGTTTTTTTTTGTTCTTTTGTCACTCTAAAATTCTAAATCAAGATGTCAAAATTTGATAAAATTCGACCTTTTTATGATGCCGAAGTCAATGAAGCTATTTGTGCTTCACTAAATCATCCGATGTTGAAAGCGTTGATGGATTTTACTTTTCCCGATGTTGATGATGAGGTTTGGAAAGAACAGCTCAAAAAGACCCACTCGATACGTGATTTTCAATGCAATTTTATATACCAATCAGTACAAAAAGTGTTGGCCAAAAGTTCGGAAGGGCTTACAACTTCGGGATTTGAAAAATTGGACAAAAACACGTCTTATCTTTTTATATCCAACCATCGTGATATTATATTAGATACATCATTACTCAACACGTGCCTTTTTGAAAACGGGTTAGTGATGACAGCTTCGGCAATTGGCGATAATTTAGTCAAAAAGGCATTTATGCATAATTTGGCAAAATTGAACAGAAATTTTCTAGTACAAAGAGGCTTGTCACCCAGAGAATTGTTGGAAAGTTCTAAATTGATGTCTGAATATATTAGTCAATTATTACTTCGGGAAAATCGTTCCGTTTGGATTGCTCAGCGTGAAGGAAGAACCAAAGACGGCAATGATTCGACACATCCTGGTGTGCTAAAAATGCTTGCTATGGCTTCTGACGAACCAAAATTAATGGATTATTTCAAGAAAATAAAGATAGTGCCAGTTTCCATTTCTTATGAATATGATCCTACTGATGCGTTGAAAATGCCACAGTTGATTGCAGAATCAAAAAACGAAATCTACATCAAAGATAAAAATGAGGATTTCATTACCTTATTAAGCGGAATTATAGGTCAAAAGAAGCACATCCATATTCATGTTGGGGATGTTTTAGACCAAGAATTGGATAAAATTGCAGTTGAATTTGACAATAATAATAAGCAAATTCAAGGGGTTGCACAAGCCATTGATGTTTCTATTTTACAGGGTTATAAATTGTGGCCCACTAATTATATCGCCTACGATTTATTGTACAATACCAATGCGCATCAACATCTATATACCGAAAGTGAAAAATCATTATTCGAAAGAAGATTGGAGATGAGAATTGACGAAAACAATTTGCAAATGGTGGAGAGTTTCTTGGCCATGTATGCTAATCCGGTAGTCAATAAATCCAAATATCCCAATGCAATCTAAACCTAATATTCTTCTACTATATACTGGTGGAACCATCGGTATGATGAAAGATTTTGAAACGGGTGCGTTAAAAGCTTTCAATTTTAGCAAGTTGTTGCAAAAAATCCCTGAACTCAAACAGTTGGAATGTAGTATAAAGACAATCTCGTTTGAGAACCCTATCGATTCCTCCAATATGCATCCTGACAAATGGATTAAAATTGCTTCAATGATTGAAGAGAATTATCAAAATTTTGACGGTTTTGTAGTGCTTCACGGTTCAGATACCATGTCGTATTCAGCATCAGCATTGAGTTTTATGTTGGAAAACTTGGACAAGCCGGTTGTTTTTACGGGTTCACAACTACCAATAGGAGATTTGCGAACGGATGCTAAAGAGAATTTAATTACAGCAATCCAAATTGCGTCTTTGCAACATAAAGGGAAGCCCGTAATACACGAAGTTTGCCTTTATTTTGAATACAAATTGTATCGTGGAAATCGTACAACAAAAATAAATGCCGAACATTTCAATGCTTTTACCTCTCCAAATTATGCGCCATTAGCAGAATCAGGAGTGCATTTAAATGTTAATGCGTCGTTTTTTTTGCCAAAACAATCCAATAAAAAAATTATTGTCCACAAAGAGTTGGATGATAATGTGGTAATCATAAAAATGTTTCCTGGAATCAATGAATTGGTTTTAGCCTCAATTATTGCCATTCCAAATTTAAAAGGAATCGTTTTAGAAACCTATGGTTCAGGAAACGCTCCAACGGAAGAATGGTTTGTACACCTCTTAAAGAAAGCTATTAAAAAGGGTTTATACGTGGTCAATGTTACCCAATGTTCGGGCGGAAGTGTTAGTATGGGTCAATATGAAACCAGCACGCAACTCAAAAAGATTGGTGTCATTTCGGGAAAAGATATTACTACAGAAGCGGCCATAACTAAATTAATGTACCTCATTGGTCAAAAAGTAGCTCCAAATGTTTTCAAAACCATATTTGAAACGTCTTTGCGTGGCGAAATGCAGTAACAATTTTGCAAACTAACTTTTTTTACTCAAAAATTTTGTTGTTCTTTGCAGCATAAACTAGAGAGGTGGCCGAGTGGCTGAAGGCGCACGCTTGGAAAGCGTGTATATGGCAACATATCGAGGGTTCGAATCCCTTCCTCTCTGCTTTTTTCTTCACCAAAATTTTGTTATGCGTATCTACCTTTCAATTTTGGCTTTCATGATTTCTTCAAGCATTTCGGCTCAGGAAGCAATCGTCGATTTTGACTCTGTTGACTCACTTTATCGAGAAGATCAATTTTATTTCAATTTTACCTATAATAATCTTAGAAATACACCTACTGATTTTAGACAAAATAAATTTTCGTCTGGAGTTGGCGCTGGTTTTTTGAGAGACATGCCTTTAAATAAAAATAGAACTTTTTCTATTGCGGCAGGATTGGGTTATTCTTTGGCAATTTATAATCAAAATTTAGTGATTAGCACTGCCGGTGAAACTACAACTTATGAAATAATAGCTGATGATGTCTACTATACGAAAGACAAGCAATCACTTCACTTTATTGATTTGCCTATCGAAATCAGATGGAGAACTTCAACGCCAGATTCGCATAAGTTTTGGAGAATCTACTCGGGATTCAAAATGAGTTATTTGGTTTACGATCAGTATAAATTTGTTTCAGCGACTAAAACGGTTAAAAATTCAGGAAATAGCGATTTGAATAAGGTACACTATGGCGCTTATCTTACCCTTGGTTGGAACACATGGAACATTTACGCCTATTATGGATTGAACCCGATTTATAAATCTTCGGCAAAAATCAACAATCAGTCTATAGACATGAGCACAATCAATTTTGGTTTGATGTTTTATATTCTATAGCCAAAAATAGAGTAGGGCTAGTTGGGGTGTAATTCCACACAAAAAGCCAATCAACACTTCTTTGCCAGTGTGTGCATTCATCACCAATCTTGAGGAAGCTACGGCACCGTTTATCACAACAAAAAAACTCACAATTGGAATCGTATTTACTTCATTTTGGATGCTTAATGCTATGATAAAAATGGTCAAAGCACTAATGCCAATCATGTGAATACTTGCCTTAATTTTTATGTAAAGTAAAACAAAAGCTATAATTGCGCTCGCTAAACCGCCGGCAAAAAAGAAATATAAGGAAGGAAATCTGTCAATGGTGATGCTGTTTTGTATTAGTACAATGAACAACATAACTTGCAATAATAGCGGAATTTTCCGTTGTGAAATATCAGAAAGCATTATGCTGTCAATCTTGCCATAGGTGCGCAAGAGATAAAAAAAAGTTATTGGCAACAAAAAAGTGATTATAATTACTTGTAAAAAAAGAAGCAGATATTGTCCATTAGTGAAATAATGACTGTCTAAAAGAACATAAAAAAGTGTCCCAAAAAGAGGAATGAAAATTGGGTGGAAGGCATAAGAGAAGAAAGGGAGTATTTTTTTCAAAATAAAATTTGGTATTATATCTTCTTACGCATTCTCGCCACAGGGATATCTAGTTGCTCTCGGTATTTTGCAATAGTTCTTCTGGCTATGGGATATCCTTTTTCTTTCAAGATTTCGGCCAACTGGTCATCGGGCAAAGGTTTCTTTTTGTCTTCTTCTTCGATGGTGTTTTGAAGGATTTTTTTTATTTCTAAGGTAGAAACATCTTCGCCTTGGTCGTTTTTCATTGATTCTGAGAAGAACTCTTTTATCAATTTTGTGCCATAAGGCGTTTCTACATATTTGCTGTTGGCCACACGCGAAATGGTAGAAATATCTAAACCAACCATGTCAGCAATGTCTTTTAGAATCATTGGTTTCATTTTGGTTTCGTCGCCATCAAGGAAAAATTCTTCTTGAAAATGCATAATGGCATTCATTGTTACAAACAGCGTTTCCTGTCGTTGACGGATGGCATCGATAAACCACTTTGCCGAATCAAGTTTTTGTTTGATAAACTGTACCGCATCTTTTTGCGAATTTGTTTTGTCTTTTGATGCCTTATAAGTTTGCATCATTTCCTGATAATCTTTGGAAACATGTAAGCTAGGGGCATTTCTGCCATTGAGAGAAAGTCCCAATTCGCCATCCATAATTCTAATGGTAAAATCGGGAACAACTTGTTCAATCATTCGGCTGTTACTGTCAAAAGCACCTCCTGGTTTTGGATTTAATTTTTCAATTTCTTCTATGGCTTTTTTCAGTTGCTCATGCGAAATCTCATGTTTTTGAAGTAGCTTTTCATAGTGTTTCTTGGTAAAAGCCTCAAATTGATTGGTGATGATATCAATAGCCAAATCAACATATTCTGTTGGAGTTTTGTGCTTCAATTGCAATAATAAACATTCCTGCAAATCGCGTGCTCCAACGCCAGAAGGTTCAAGTTCATGGATGATATGCAACACTTTTTCCACCGATTTTTCATCAGTGTAAATCCCTTGCGTAAATGCCATGTCGTCGACAATATCCTGAATCGTTCTTCTAATATAACCCATGTCGTCAATGCTTCCCACTAGGAATTCAGCAATTTCTCGCTCTTCATCAGTAAGAATAAACGTGTTCAATTGATTGATTAAATCCTGATGAAAACTTACCGGCGCAGCAAAAGGCGTTTCTCGGTCTTCATCATCGTCACTATAGTTGTTGGCTTGTGTTTTATAATCAGGGGTTTCGTCATTACTCAAATATTCGTCGATATTTACTTCGCCAGTGTCAATGCTATCATTGTCATCATATTCGTCATATTCATCGTTGTTGTCGAACTCATCTTTTTCGTAATTTTCATCCTCCTCATTACCAGTTTCCAATGCTGGATTTTCATTCATTTCCTCTTTCAAACGTTGTTCAAATGCTTGCGTAGGCAATTGAATTAGCTTCATCAACTGTATTTGTTGTGGAGATAATTTCTGAGATAATTTTAGATTTAAAAATTGCTTAAGCATAAATAGTCATTTGTGGATTTGTTCTTATTGAATATACAAATTCACTTTAAATTAAAATTCTGCATTCATTGGCGTTCTTGGAAAAGGAATGACGTCTCTGATGTTTGACATTCCTGTTACAAAAAGCACCAATCTTTCAAATCCAAGTCCGAAACCGGAATGCACGGCCGAACCAAATCTTCGGGTGTCTAAATACCACCAAAGTTCTTCTTCGTCAATCCCCAAAGCTTTCATTTTTTCC
>JBILYQ010000109.1:0-7160 GCA_044377655.1 Flavobacterium sp. | reverse complement strand
AGCCACTTCATCATCTGGAGGCGAAATAATTCCTTTTTGAATAAACGTGTGCAAAGCCGTTTTGGGTTCCACCGTCAATGCATAACTAGAAATGTGTGGAATAGTAAATGACAACGCTGTTTCAATATTCTGCAACCATTTTTCATTACTCATGCCTGGAACGCCATAAATCAAATCGATGGAAATGTTATCAAAATACTGTGTTGCAATTTCCAAACTCGCCTTGGCTTCCACCGAATTATGAGCGCGATTCATCAACTTTAAATCGTCTTCAAAAAAAGACTGAATCCCAATTGACAAGCGATTTATTCGAGTAGTTGCCAACTCAATTATTCGCTCCTTAGACAAATCATCGGGGTTGGCTTCAACAGTGATTTCTGGATTTTCTACAACTTTGTAATTTCTATAAACTTCATCAATCAAAAATTTTAAATCTTCAATAGTTAGTATCGAAGGCGTTCCACCACCAAAATAAATTGTCTCAACAACCTCCTCTTCAAACTCACTTTTGCGCATTTCAATTTCTTTGGCCAAAGCCAAAACCATCTCATCTTTCTTGTGCAATGAGGTCGAAAAATGAAAATTGCAATAATGACATGCTTGCTTACAAAAAGGGATATGTATATAAATTCCAGACATTTAAAATTAGGCAAATAAAAAATTGTTAATTGATATTATACGGTAAAGTAATTTTTGTGAAATTAATTATATATTCGCAAAAAAAATCTTAATCACATGAAAAAAGTTTCTATTTTATTCTTAGCGTTTTCTTTAACGATCTTATCTTGCTCGTCTTCTGATGACAGCAGTAATTCAAACACGTCACAATTTGCCATGACTGCAAAAATTAATGGTGCTACTTTTGAAGCGAATAACCCTTTTGGAACAAACATGTTTTCAACAACTAACATTTGGGATTACTATCCTTTAGCCGATTTTGTTATGCTTCAAGGCAGACAAGGCGGAATTTTAGGCGTTCCGGAAATTAACCTTTGGTTAAAAAGAACGGATATCGCTGTTGGAACGTATACTTTTGGCCTAGAAAATTTTGACACACCACCATCGCATTATATCGATTTAATTGACCTTGTTTCAACCGAATCTGAATATACTAAAAGTGGTACAATCGTTATTACAAATGTCAATACAGCTACAAAAATGGTAAAAGGAACTTTCCAATTCACCACAGTTGCTGACCCAAATGACCCAAATGCTCCTGTAAATTATACCGTTACAAACGGAACATTTAATTACCAATACGAAGAATAAACCAACAAAAAAATAGCCGGATATTCCGGCTATTTTTTTACTCTTTCCTCATTCTGTTTCACAAAAGCATCCCAGCCGGTATAACTTTTTTCGCCAACGGTTTTTCCCGAGTTGAAAAAATGACAAACCGCAGCAGCCAATCCATCGGTTGAATCCAGATTTTTAGGCAATTCTTTCAGTCCCAAAAGTTGTTGTAACATTTTAGCAACCTGTTCTTTACTCGCGTTACCGTTTCCTGTAATCGCCATTTTTATTTTCTTTGGCTCATATTCCGTGATAGGAATATCTCTCGAAAGCCCCGCTGCCATTGCCACGCCTTGTGCTCTTCCAAGTTTTAGCATCGATTGTACATTCTTCCCAAAAAACGGCGCTTCAATAGCAATTTCATCGGGATTGTGCGTATCTATAAGCTCAATCGTTCGCTCAAAAATGATTTTTAATTTCTGATAATGATTGTCATATTTAGACAATTGCAATTCGTTCAACTGAAGAAACTGCATGTTTTTTCCAATGACTTTTATCAACCCAAAACCCATAATCGTTGTTCCTGGGTCAATTCCTAATATGATGCGTTCGTTTGCCAATTTAAATTTGTTATTTTGCAACAATGATTTCAATTCCTCACAAAGCTAAGCAATTCGCAGTTTTTACCATCAAACTTTTGATTGTAACTGCCGCTTTTTATTTTATTTATGACCAATTAGCCAATAACGACCAATTGGACTGGCAAAAATTCGCTGCTTTGCTCCAAGAAAAACAATCCGTTATCGGCATTTTATTTTTGCTCTCTTTCAGCGTTGCCAATCGTTTTTTGGAAATTCTAAAATGGCAAAATCTTGTCGCGGTAATCAAATCGATAACCATTGGCGAAGCAACAAAACAAGTCCTTGGCGCCTTAACCGCAGGAATTTTTACCCCAAATGGTCTAGGCGAATATGCCGGAAAAGCGCTTTATTTTGAAAAACTAAAAACCAAAAAAATTATTTTTCTCAATCTAATTTGCAACGGAATTCAAATGATTCTAACCATTGTTTTTGGAACAATTGGATTGTTTATTCTTGGGTATTGGAAATGGGCAATGGGAATAATTCTCCTATCTTGCTTCTTGCATCTTGCCTCTTTCCTCTCAAAAACCATAAAAATAAAAGGCTATTCCATAGAAAAACTACTCGGAAAAATCAACGAAATACCAAAATCTATCCACCAAAAAAATATTGGCCTGGCCGTTTGTCGCTATCTTGTTTTTTCGCACCAATATTATTTTTTATTCCTCGCTTTTAATGTAGATTTACCATACATAACCATGATGGCAACCATTGCAACAGTCTATTTTTTAGCCTCATCGCTACCAAGTTTTCAGTTTCTCGACTTTGCTGTCAAAGGAAGCGTTGCCGTTTTTTTCTTCGGAAAATTGGGAGTCAACGAATGGATTGTCGTTTTCATCAGCACGCTAATGTGGTTTTTAAATGTTGTTTTACCCGTAGTTATCGGAAGTTATTTTGTCCTTAAATTCAAACCAAAATGGAACTAATTACCCTCTTTTTTTATCTAATTTTAGCAACTTATACCGTTTTTATTGGGCAACTAATTTTTGGGTATACCCAAATAAAATCATTTAAAAGAACCAACCAAAAACCCTTAACAACATTTTCCATAATTGTACCTTTTCGAAACGAAGAAAAAAATCTAGGGAAACTTCTTGAATCCATTTCAAAACTCAACTATCCCAAAGAATTATTCGAAATCATAACCGTAGACGATGATTCAACCGATTCCTCCGCATCTATTTACAACCTATGGCGATTTAAAAATGGGTTAATCAGCACCACGCTATTAGAAAATTTGAGATTGTCAAATTCACCCAAAAAAGACGCTATTTCGCGCGCCATGCACATTGTCAAAAACAATTGGATTGTAACAACAGATGCAGACTGTATGGTCAATAAAAACTGGCTAATAACCTTAGATAATTACATTCAAAAAAATAATCCTGAAATGATTGTAGGTGCTGTTGTCTACAAAACAAAAAACAATTGGTTCCACCACTTTCAACAAATGGATTTGATGAGTTTGCAAGCAACAACCATCGGAAGCTTTGGCCTCAAAAAGCCTTTTATGTGCAACGGCGCTAACTTTGCTTACACTAAAAAATTATTCAACGAACTTGACGGTTTCAACGGAAATAACAAAATGGCAAGTGGCGACGATGTTTTTCTATTGCAAAAAGCAACTAAAAAACATTTGGATAAAATTCATTATCTAAAAAATACGAATTCTATTGTAAAAACAAAACCCGAAAATAATTTGCACCAACTTTTCATGCAGCGCGTTCGTTGGGCAAGCAAAAGCAGTAGCTACAAAAGTAGTTATGCAAAAATGCTAGCTATAATTGTGTTGCTTATGAACCTCAGTTTGGTTGTGGGATGTTGGCTATTAGTTATTGGTTTTTTCGAATGGAAAATCCTCGTAGCAATGTTTTTAATAAAATATTGCATCGATTATATTTTGCTTTTCAAAGCCAATACTTTTTTGCAAAAAGGGAAGTTTTTTTTACCCTTAGCAAGCAGTGTTCTCTATCCATTTTATGGAAGTTTAGTGGGAATATATTCCATCTTCGGAAGCTTTTCTTGGAAAGGCAGAACCTTCAAAAAATAAAAAAACTCCAAACTCCTTTCAAGCCGAGAGATAGTCACTTGCTTTGGAGAGAAACAAATTTCATCCCCAGAAATAGTCATTTCATATCGAGAGGTCGTCATTCCGAGCTAAGAAAACTCATTTCGTATCAAGAGTTATCCATTTCATACCGAGAGTAACTTATTTTATGCGCTGGTGAACAAACGAACAAAGGGATTTTACTATTTACTCTATTTTCAAAATAACTGGAAGCACAAACTGAGTTTTTACCGGAATCCCCCTTTTTATGGCTGGATTTACCTTTGGAAAATCAATCAATCGAGCATGAAGAATGCTGTCAATCTTTATCGTATCATAGGCCACCGAATCTTTAGGAAACTGAGGCTCAAATTTCAAACTAGAATTAGGGAAAACAGTCACTTTCACTTCAATAGTGTCCAATTCTGGATACATTACAGAAAGCGTATCAATGTTTAACTTCTGCTGAATGGTTTGAGTCAAGAACTCAAAAAAACACTGTTTTCGCTCATTGACATCCGTCAACTTTTCACATTCAGAAACCGATGGATATTCATCCACTTGTTTCCAATTGATTTCCTTCATCTGTTTGTCTAGCAATTCCTTTTCCGTTGGCAGCTTCTCATCAAAATAATGACAAGAAATGCAAAGCAAAAATAAAAGTAAAGCAATGGCTTTTTTCATGAATAATGTCAACAGTTAAGAATTCCAAAAATAAGAAATTAAATTCAGTGAAAATCAGGTTTGTTTTAAAAAAGAAAGACCCTCAAAATTTGAAGGCCTTCTTTTATTATTTATCTAAATTTATTGAACAATAAGCTTCTTAACAACTTTTAAATTAGCAGTAGTGGTTACTTCCAATAAATACATTCCTTTTGAAACTGAAGATAAATCAATCGTCTCAGAAGTAATAGAAGTAGAAGGCTGTTGAGTAAAAATCAATTTCCCCAAAACATCATAAACCGCTATACTTGCAATGGAATTACCCTCATTTTTCAACGAAACAGTAACCACATCATAAACTGGATTTGGATAGAAAACAAAATCGCCATTTTCAAATTCATTCACCGCCAATTGGGCTACGAACTCACTGTTGAATGTATTTGTTATAATAGCCGGATTGAAATCAAAATAAATCGAAGCTGTGTTTGGAATAACATCTCCAACAGCATAACCCGATTTAGGTTTCACTCTAAACATAACATATCCTTTACCAATATTGGTATTCGGCACAGAGGCAGGCAGCTGAATATTATCAAACTTCCATGTCACATTATTGTCCACTCTGTCCATTATATAATCATGACTAGCGCTAACCATTCTCAAAGAAGACTCCTCTAATTTAGCATCCAAAACATCATTTACTCTAACATTGATAGCGCTCGCCGTACCCGTGTTTTCAAATCGAATGGTGTAATAAAGAAAATCATTCGATGAAAAACTAGAAAATAAAATCTGCTCACCACGAGACTCCATTTTATCATTCGGATCATAAGACCCGATAATTAGCTGCGATGAAGTTGCAGTATTATTTGCAGGCACAACATCTCCAGTTAAAGGAATAATTGATGCCGTATTAGTCAAATAATTACCCAAAGTAACAATAGGAATGTTTGGAACTAGCATAGTAACAACCATACTTCTTGTTTCAAACGGCAACATATTTGTAAAATCATAGGTAAATCCTCCTGCATTGACGCTAGTTCCAGACTGTGTGTTTCCTATAATTGTAACCAAAGCATCTTTATTGAAGGCAACCGTTCCTGAGGCAATCGTTTGATTACCTAAATTGGTATAAACAATTTTATTTTCATAGCTAAATCCTGGTCGCGGAGAATCAATCGGAACAATGGCTACAGCCAAATCATTATAGGTTTGCACAACTGTAATTGGGAATTCATAGGTTTGCATTCCCGCACCAACCACAACGCTAATAGCATTGTAAGATGCAGTTGTTATAGCATAATTAGCCAAATAATTTGGATCAATTGCATAACTGACATCATAAGAATTGGAAGCATTGTCATCATAAATATTGTAAACACCTGTTGGCGAAATAATATTATGAACATCTCCATTGTTATTTAATTCATAGGCAAATTGTCCCAATGGAAAATCAACTTCTCCTGAATCTTGGGTTCCATTAGAATTGAGATCCAAAAAGGCATTCAATCTAATTCCGGAACAATCCATTTGTCCTTGTGTCGTTGATAGTTCAGTAATCTTAATAAAACCATTTTGATTACTAAAATTCGTTACCATTAACAAATAAAATTGTCCTGGTTGTGCATTTGGAATAACTGGATATTCGACTGTTGCAGCAGAGTAACTACAAGCCACAATATTATTAGAAAGAATACCGCTAGTACAAGGAGAAACAGGATCTGAAAATGGACCGTAAATAATGTAATCAACATCTAAATTGTTCAAACTAAAATTAATATCAGTACTTTGTTGGATCATTAAACCAATCGCTCCAGCACTGCTGACAGGCAAATAAAACCAGGTTGGATTGGGAGTGGTGAACAAACAACCCGAACTTCCTGTATTTGAAATATTAGTTGTATTTGAAAAAGGTACACCTAACGAGTTACACAGCGAATTGGCTTGAGAACAAGTATATGCCAAATTACAATTCGAATACGCATAGGCTTGAAAAGTATAAATGGTGTCGCAAGTAGTAATATCAATGTCTCTAACAAAAATTGCGGTTATTGGAGATTGTATCCCAACAGTAAATGTCGTTGGATTTTCAATTGGCACCACTTGGTTTTGAGCATTAGCCAAACTTGTGTAATATTCCAAATTGTTTGAGCTATTAATCTGCGCTTGAATGGTCGTCAAATCAAAAGTCACTGTAGTATCATTATTGTCATCGCATTGTTCCATCGCTTGAAGTGTTATTACACTATCAAAAACCGTTTGTGCAATTACGGCAAATGGTAAAACTTGGAAATCTTGTGTATTATTGTTTTCAAGTCTAGCATAAATAACTTGTGAACCATTGGTAATACAATAGGGAGATGACAACACATTCAAATCATTATTAGCATCAACTTGAGATAAATGATAGGTGATATTGAAATCTGCTTGATTTAAAGTACCATAAATATGCATATCATTATCTTGTAAATTAAAACATGCTTGACCACTTTCCACACACGAATTCAAATTCACAGGTTGACCAGCTTGAATTGTACAAGCCATTGTAGAAAAGGTAGTCTGAACCCAAGTGCTTA
>JBILYQ010000100.1:0-7525 GCA_044377655.1 Flavobacterium sp. | reverse complement strand
GTTTGAAAATAATGTGATAATTTGTTATTTCAACATAAAAGATATCCCCAAAATAAATTCCCTTGAGGTTCAGAATTCTATTATTACAGAACTATATTCAGAGCAACAGAATATTGTGCAGTCAACTGTTAATGGTGTAAAAGAAAATCTATTACTGACAGGTGAAAAAACTAAAGGAATGTTAAAATAATTCTAATTTACATTCTCTACATAAAAATAATTTACTTTTATAACTTTAAAATCATTTTATGAAAAAGGTTATTTCAATTTTTTCTTTTGCTTTGTTACTTTCAATAGCAAATGTATTTGCTCAAGAAGCACCAACAACAAAAATTCCAAGCGAAAAAAATACAGACAAATTCAAACAAATGTATGATCTTTTGGCAACCCCAAACATGTATCGTACAGCATCTGGCGCACCTGGTCCAGAATATTATCAGCAACAAGCCGATTATAAAATAGATATTGAATTAGACGACAAAAACACCAAATTGTATGGTAGCGAAACGATAACCTATCACAACAATGCCAAAGAATCACTGGATTATTTATGGGTTCAATTGGATCAAAACCAACAATCCAGAACTTCAAAAACTCCTTTGATTGAAAGTAATAAAACGGATCCTGCAATGTCCGTTCAAGGATTTTCCAGAAAGTATTTGGAAGAAGATTTTGATGGCGGTTTCAATATTGAATATGTGAAAGATGCAATGGGAAAACCAATGCAGTATAGCATCAATCAAACAATGATGCGCATTGAATTGGCAAATCCAATGAAGTATGGCGAAAAAATATCCTTTTCCATAAAATGGTGGTATAATGTCAATAATTATATCTTGGACGGTGGACGTTCGGGTTATGAACATTTTGACAGTGATGGGAATAACCTTTATATTCTGGCTCAATTTTTTCCTAGAATGGCCGTTTACAATGATGTTGAAGGATGGCAAAACCAACAATTTTGGGGTTCGGGAGAATTTACTTTACCTTTTGGAAATTACGAAGTGAATATCACAGTTCCAGCAGATCATATCATGGAGGCAACGGGAAGTTTGCAAAACAGAAATGAAGTTTTTACTGCAGAACAATTGAAAAGATATGCATTGGCCGAAAAAAGTTTTGACAAACCTGTAGTTGTCGTAACACAAGCTGAAGCAACTGCTGCTGAAAAATCATTTTCAGACAAGAAAAAAACATGGAAATTTAAAGCAGAAAATGTTAGGGATTTCGGAATTGCAACTTCAAGAAAATTCATTTATGATGCCATGGCTGTTAAGCTTAGTGGAAAAAATGTAATGGCTGTTTCGGTTTATCCAAAAGAGGGAAATCCACTTTGGGAGGAATATTCAACTCGTGCCGTGGCACATACTTTGAGAAGTTATTCTAGTCATACTTTTGATTATCCTTATCCAAAAGCCGTTTCAGTTCATGCCAATGATCAAGGAATGGAATATCCTATGATTTGTTGGAATTGGGGAAGACCAGACGCAGATGGAAAATATACAGATAGAGTTAAAAACGGAATGATAAGCGTTATTGTTCACGAAGTTGGGCACAACTTTTTTCCAATGATTGTCAATTCTGACGAGCGTCAATGGACTTGGATGGACGAAGGTTTGAATTCTTTTATGGAATATATGGCCTTGATGGAATGGGATCCGAATTTTCCAGCAGATCGCGGACCAGCTAAAAATATTGTTCCTTATATGAGTGGTGATGAAAAAGGATTAGAGCCAATTATGTCTAATTCAGAAAGTATTCGTCAATTTGGGAATAATGCTTACGGAAAACCCGCTGCTGCGTTAAACATTCTTCGTGAAACAATTATGGGAAGAGAATTGTTTGATTATGCTTTTAAAACTTATGCAAACCGTTGGAAATTTAAACATCCAACTCCGGAAGATTTCTTCAGAACAATGGAAGATGCTTCAGCATTTGATTTGGATTGGTATTGGAGAGGTTGGTTTTACACAACAGATAATAATGATATAGGCATAAAAGAAGTGAAAAAATATTTCGTCAGCAACGAACCTTCGAAAGAAGTAAAAGATTTTATGTCTAAAAGGAGAAGAAGAAATGCCAATCCTGGACCAATGGTTTATATGATTGCGGAAGGTAGCGAAGATTTTAAACCAGAAATGAATAAGCCTTTTGACACTAAAGGAATTAAGACGTTAGAAGAATACGTTCAAGCAAATTTTACAAAGGAAGAACAGACTAAATTAAAAGCACCTAAATATTTCTACCAAGTTACTTTTGATAAACCGGGCTCATTGGTTATGCCAATAATTGTAGAATTGACTTTTGAAGATAATTCAACTGAAACACACACTTTTCCGGCACAGATTTGGCGAATGAGCGACAAAGAAGTGAGCAGAACATTTGCTACGCAAAAAGCTATTTCTAAAATTGTTGTTGATCCAAAACAAGAAACAGCAGATATCGATACAGCAAATAATACTTGGCCAAAAACAGCCTTAAAATCAAAATTTGATTAAGTTACTTTGTAACTTTGCATTTGTTATATAAAAGATTGAAATTATGTTTGGAATAGGTGGTGGTGAATTAATTTTTATAATTTTTATAGCCTTGATGCTTTTTGGTTCGGATAAAATACCTGATATCGCCAGAACTTTAGGTAAAGGTATGGCGCAATTGAAAAATGCCACTAATGATATTAAAAGTGAAATTCAAAAAGGAGTAGGAGTTGACGGAATTGACACCTCTTTTAAAGATTTGACAGGTACTTTTACAAGTGAAGTTGATAAAGTCAAAGAAAGTTTGGATGTAAACCTTTCCAATCCAATTTCAAACGCTAGCAAGGATATTGAAAACAGTACAGGTCCAATTAAAAGACAATTGTAATGCTGGATGAAATAATTGCGTTAGATAAAAATCTTTTTGTTTTTTTGAATGGATTGGGTTCGGAAACTTTTGATGGACTTTGGTTGGTAATAACCAAACAGCTATATTGGACCCCTTTTTTTTTAGTTGTATTGTTTTTAATATTAAAAAAAATTGGTTTTAAAATAAATTTTTTTTTAGTTTTATTATTTGCTCCAGTTATTTATATTTTATTTTATTTAATTTATAAAATTATTAAAAGTGGGAAAGATGACATAGATGCAAAAAGAGATGCTATTACAAATAATTCTTCTTTAGTTTTAAAATTATATCAACTATTTTTAATTTTAGTAACGATTGCCCTTTTAATATTGTTTACAGATCAAGTTACAAATTTTTTTAAATACAGTTTTGAACGCTTAAGACCTTGTAATGATGAAGAGTTGAAAGGCTTAATTAGAGTAGTGAAAACAAGTTCGTCATTTAGTTTTTTTTCAGGTCATGCTGCCAATTCAATGGCTACAATGACATTTCTATTTTTATATTTCAAAAATCACTTTCGTTTTACCTACTTGTTATTTTTATTTCCTTTGATTTTTGCTTACAGCAGAATTTATTTAGGGTTGCATTTTCCATTAGATATTATTACTGGGTATGTTTTCGGGGCTTTATCCGCGCTTCTATTTTATAAATTTTTCATAGTTGCACAAAAGAAACTTACATTTCAATTTTAAGTGTTTTTTCTTTACTCTGTGACTTTTATTTAAGCCATTTTTGAAGTGTTTTTTCTAAGTTTTCCTCAATAATTGGTTTTGATAAATAGTCATTCATGCCAAATTTAATGCAATTTTCTTTTTCTTCTACTAATATTCCAGCAGTTAAAGCTATAATTGGAATGTTAATGGAATTCTTTAGTTTTCGTATTTCTTGGGTTGCTTCGTATCCGTTTTTCTTAGGCATTTGGATATCCATTAATATAATATCCATTTTTTCTTTTTTGAATTGTTTTATGGCTTCTTTTCCGTCGTTAGCTTCATATATGATGCAGTTTGGAAGAATTCTTTGTAACAGTGTTTTTGATAAAAGCATGTTGATTTCGTTATCCTCTACCAACAATATTTTTGCTGCAATGCTGTTGTCTCTGGCAATCTTTTCCGTAAACGGAATGTCGATTTGTTTTAGACGTATATTTTTTTTGTTTTCTGATTTTTTCAGCTCAATTATAAAGAAAAACTCGCTACCTTTTCCATGTTTGCTGATTAATTTAAGCGTGCTATTCATCAGTGCTAAAAGTTGATTTGAAATGGCTAACCCAAGACCTGTACCACCATATTTTCGGGTTGTTGAGTTATCTTCTTGTACAAAAGAATTGAATATTTTTTTTTGATTGTTTTTTTTAATGCCTATTCCGGTATCTTTTATAGAAAATTTTATGGTTGAACAATTTTTATCATTAACTGAAATTTCATCAATTTTTAGAACCACTTTTCCTGACGAGGTAAATTTTAAAGAGTTTCCAATCAAATTGACCAGAATTTGTTTAAGTCGAACCGAATCTGCAAAGACATATTGAGGAACATTATCTGCAATATTCAAAACCAAATCTATTTTTTTTAGATTTGCTGCATGACGAAATAAATTAATGACCTGATGGTTAAGTTCAAAAAGATTGATTTCTTCTATATTTAATTCTAATTTTCCTGATTCTATTTTTGAAAAATCTAATATATCATTGATAATTTCCATCAAGATATGAGAGGATTGATTAATAGTGCTCATGTATTCGGATTGGTCTTTATCAAGACTTGTTTTCATAAGCAAGTCCGTAAAGCCAATAATTCCATTCAAAGGAGTTCTGATTTCGTGACTCATGTTTGCTAGAAAACTCGATTTTGCTCTATTTGCTCCTTCTGCTTTCTCTTTTGCCGTGATTAATTTTTTTTCTAAAAGTTTTAATTCTGTAATGTCAATGAAACTAATGATCACTTCTTTTATTTCACCTTTAGAATTGCTAGTTGGAAATCCATTTATTAGCAGAGTAATAATATCGTTAGTTTTTGGTCTGCTTACTGCAACAACAAAATTCCGTGTTGGTTTATTGTTTGCTACGATTTGATTTATTGGATATTTCTCTATTTCTAGAGGAAGGTTGTTTTCATTCAAAAAGTGCCAATCAGGATCCATTGCCATCTTGCCTTGCATTTGTTCTTCGTTCATTCCAAGTAATTCTGTGGCCTTTGGGTTGCTTATGATAATTGATGTGTCTGGATTATGAACAACAACGCCTACATCTAAGTTATTTATTAAACTTTTATATCGTTCCTCACTATTTTGTAATGCTAATTCAGTTTTTTTGAGTTCCGTAATGTCAATTGCATTGACATGGCATTGCTCATAGTTTTCGGCTGCCACGATGCCTGTCAGGATTATAGATGTTAATTTGTGATCTGAAGTTAGCAAGGAAACTTCACACGATTCTTTAATCCTATTTTCAAATATTCTTTTCAAAAATTCATTAAATAGAGGTTTTGTTTCTTCAGTTATGAAAAACCCAAAGAGACCATTTATCAACTTAGCTCTTTCTTTCCCTAAAATGTTAGCGCCAGTAAGGTTCAGCTCAAAAATTTTTCCTTCACTAGAAAGGGTGAAATATCCAGAAGGGGCAAAATCATATAATTCAGAATATTTATTTGAATCAATTTCGGCTTGTTTTTTTGCATGCAAAAGTTCTTCATTTTGCATTTCAAGTTCAATCTGATGTACTTCTAATTCATGAATTAGCTTTAATGTTTCTGTTTCAGAGAGTTTTTCTTCTGAAACAGCATGTTGCGTCTTATGAAATTCTTCTGCTTTTTTTCGGAGAGAAGAATTCTTTATTGGTTTGTTTTCTGAATTTTCCATAATTATCATTTTTTTAAAACGTCATTCTTTTAACCTTGATAATTTTTTTTCTGCTATTTTATTGAAATTCGAATTATATTTTATTTTCATGAATAAAACATTGAATTACAGATTTTTCTTTTTCCGAATACATATTGCTATTGAATTCAATATTGATATTTTTTCCAGATTCTGTTTTAACAGTTAAATTTGGATAACATACAAATTCCTTTTTTTTGAGCTCTGAAAATTTCTTCTCGTTTGGAATTATATCCCTAAAAACATCTAATTTCCAAACCTCCTTTTCGGTTAATTTCTCTCTTGAATAGCCTATTAATTCAATCAAAAACGGATTTATGTCAATTATTTTTCCTGTATTTGGATCTAGAAAAAAGATACCGTCTTTTGCAGATTCAAATAGATGCCGATATCGAACGTCTGAAAATCTTAGGGCGTCTTCAATTAATTTGCGATCCGAAATGTCTCTAATAATACATTGAAATACCTTATTGTTGTTTACCAAATACGCATTACTCACAAATTCCACATTAATTTTTTTTCCGCCAGCTGTTTCAAGCGGCAAATTTTCATATCTCACAAATTTGTTTTGTTGTAACTCTTGAAACTTATCTTTATTGGCAACGATATCCTTTAATGATCCAATTTCCCAAATAGCTTTTTCAATAAATTGCTCTTTTGTATATCCTAAAAGTTCGATTAAAAAAGGGTTGACATCCATGATTTTTCCTGTTTGGGCATCTAGAATTAGAATACCGTCTTTTGCAGATTCAAAAAGGCGTCTATATCTATTTTCGGAAGCAAGTGTTTCTTCTGCTTGTTTTGCAGCTGTTATATCGGTAAAGGTTATTACAATTCCGTCAATTCTATCGTCCAAAGTTCGGTAAGGCATAATTCTAACATAAAACCATTTTCCATCGCGGGTAGGAATTGTATTTTGAATTGAAGTAAGATTTTTAATTACTTGATGGACATGAATTCCCATTTCTGGATAGTCTAGCTCTGTAACTAAGTCAGTAAAAGGTCTTCCTGTGTCAGTTGTTCTAAGTTTAAATATTTTTGTGACGGGATCGGTATATCTTCTTATATTCAATTCTTTGTCAAGAAAAAGAGTTGCTATTTCAGTGCTGTTTAGCAAGTTTTTCATGTCATTATTAGCTTGCTCAAATTCGCTTAATTTACTTTGCAGCTCTGCGTTGACTGTTTGTAGTTCTTCGTTTAAACTTTGCATTTCTTCTTTGGAAGTGGTAAGTTCCTCATTAGTTGACTGCAATTCCTCATTGGTTGACTGCAATTCTTCATTGGTCGATTTTAGTTCTTCTTGCGAGCTTTGCATTTCCTTTCGGGTGCTTTGAAGTAAGTCGTTACTTTGCTTTAATGCAGCCTCGAGTTTTTTTTGTTTACTTGTAGCATATTGTTTACTTGTATTAGAATCTATAATATTAGTTTCTATTGCAGATAAAACTTCTGTAAAAACAATCATTATCATTCCTTTTATAGATTCGGGATTTTCAAATCGTTGAACGGTAATATTTACTGAAGTAGGAATTCCGTTGGCATTTATTTTTATATTTTCTATCGTAATGGGTTCAAAGCTTAGCGTCGATTTATGAAATGCACTAAGTAGTTCATGTTTTAATCCGTCTCGTGCCATTGCATGAATATTCCAGTTTGCCTTGCCTGCAACAGGTTCAAGATATTTGCCTGTTTTGCCTGTGATGTATAAAATATCCCCTTTGTCATTGACCAATACACTGGCTGGTGCAAAGCGTTGAAGTAGAAT
>JBILYQ010000003.1:0-23432 GCA_044377655.1 Flavobacterium sp. | reverse complement strand
TACCGATGCTTCCTTTCGATTTGAAAGAGGAATTGATTCAACCATAACACAATATGCTTTGAAACGCGCTGCAATGTTAATCATAGAAATAGCTGGTGGAGAAATTACTTCTGATATTGTAGATATTAATCCAAAAAAACTAGAAGATTTTCCTGTATTCTTAAATTTTGAAAAAACAGCAAAATTAATTGGACAAGAATTGCCAAAAGAAACTATCAAAAAGATTTTAGCTTCTCTAGACATAAAAGTAAACAGTGTCTCTGATGCTGGATTGGGTTTGATTATTCCTTCTTATCGTGTGGATGTTCAGCGAGAAGTAGACGTAATTGAAGAAATACTAAGAGTATATGGTTATAATAATATCCAATTTACTAAAAAGCTAAATGCCACAGTTGCAAATTCCGCCAGAACGGAAGATTACAAGATTCAAAATATTATTGCTACACAATTGAATTCATTAGGATTTCATGAAATAATGGCAAACTCGTTGACAACACCCGATTATGTTCGTCATTCAGAAATGCTTAAAGAAGAATTTAATGTAATCATTGTAAATCCTTTAAGTGGCGATTTATCGGCAATGAGGCAATCACTATTGTTTTCGGGGCTCGAAACAGTTTCCTATAATATTAATAGAAGAAACGGGGATTTAAAACTGTTTGAATTTGGAAAAACATATCATAAATTGCCTTCTGGATTTGAAGAAAACAAGCATTTATCATTGTTTGTCAGTGGAAAACGTTCCTCTGAAAATTGGTCAACTCCACAAAATCCTTCTGACTTTTTTCTTTTCAAGGGATATGTAAGTACCGTTTTAGAACGATTAGGAATTCATAAAATCCAAAATAAACCTGTGGAATCTGACCTGTTTTCAGAAGGAATTGCCATTGCTTGCGGAAACGACACTTTGGTGGAATTTGGAACCATAAAAAAATCTATTTTAAAGCATTTTGATATTAAACAAGAGGTGTTTTATGCTGATTATAATTGGAATTTGATTTTGAAATTACTTTCTAATAAAATAAAATTTACCGATATCCCTAAATATCCCGAGGTGAGAAGAGATTTAGCCTTGCTGGTTGACAAATCCGTTGCTTTCGATAAGATTTATACTATCGCCCGACAAACTGAAAAAACTCTTTTAAAAGAAATCAATTTATTTGATGTTTTTGAAGGCGAAAATCTTCCCGAGGGAAAGAAATCATATGCTATAAGTTTCACCCTTCAAGACAATTCGAAAACGCTTACTGATAGCCAAATTGAAAAAATAATGAATAAACTGCAATCCAATTTTGAAACAGAACTTGGGGCAAGTTTGAGATAGTTTTCCTTTCTTCATAGTAAATCCCTTTTAGAAATTTCTAAAAGGGATTTTTTTATCTCATAAACTAACTGTTGATGACTGTTGGCAACACTAAAATTAAAGAATCAATGCTTAATTTAAGACCCATTACTCTTAATTTCAGGTTATTTACCACTTCGAAGAGGCTTTTGCTTCTTTGGAAAAGTTCTAAACTTCTACAGCATCCGTTTTTCGGTTTTGGTTTATTATTTTTTTTTAGGATGGACAAAAAAAGTAACAAAGAGATTGAGCAACATCAATGAAAACTATAATAATAGAACAAAAAAAAAGTCCCGATTGCTCGGGACTTATAAATTCTAGAAATTCAGAAAATTATTTTTTCTCTTTCTTTTCCATTTCTGCTTTTAAACCAGCAAGAATGTCATTGTTATCTCCAAGTGTTGAAGCGGGAGCGTTATTTGTAGAAGACGTAGTTTCAGAAACTGCTTTTACATTTTTCTCTTCTTCTTCACGGAAGATAGCCGTGTGAGAAGCTACAACTCTTTTGAATTCTTTATTAAATTCAATTACTTTGAAGTCAGCAGTATCGCCTTTTTTCAATTTTTTACCGTCTTCTTTTTCAAGGTGACGTGTTGGAATGAAAGCTACTACATCATCACCAAAATCAACTGTTGCACCTTTGTCAACAATTTCAGCAATAGTTCCGTTGTGGATAGTTCCAACAGCAAAAGCTTCTTCATGTTTGTCCCATGGATTAGCAGTCGTTTGTTTATGACCTAAAGATAATTTACGTCCTTCAACATCCAATTCTAAAACTACAACATCTAATTTATCACCTACGTTAACAAAATCTGATGGGTGTTTGATTTTTTTAGTCCAAGACAAGTCAGAAATATAAACTAAACCGTCAATACCTTCTTCTAATTCAACGAAGATACCAAAGTTTGTAAAGTTTCTAACAATTCCTGTGTGTTTAGAACCAACTGGATATTTACCAGTGATATCTGTCCAAGGATCTTGAGATAATTGTTTGATACCTAATGACATTTTACGGTCATCTCTATCTAAAGTTAAGATAACAGCATCAACAATATCACCTACTTTTACGAAATCTTGAGCAGAACGTAAATGTGTAGACCATGACATTTCAGAAACGTGGATTAAACCTTCAACACCTTCAGCCACTTCGATAAATGCACCGTAATCAGCGATTACAACTACTTTACCTTTCACTTTATCACCAACTTTCAAGTCAGCACTTAAAGCATCCCATGGATGAGCGTTTAATTGTTTCAATCCTAATTGAATTCTTGTTTTCTCATCATCGAAATCAAGAATTACAACGTTTAATTTTTGGTCTAATTCCAATACTTCACTTGGGTGATTAATTCTACTCCAAGATAAATCTGTAATGTGTATTAATCCGTCTACACCACCTAAATCAATAAAGACACCATATGAAGTAATGTTTTTAACAACACCTTCTAATACTTGACCTTTTTGTAATTGACCGATAATTTCTTTTTTCTGGATTTCAATATCCGCTTCAATAAGCGCTTTATGAGAAACAACAACATTTTTGAATTCGTGGTTGATTTTTACCACTTTAAATTCCATCATTTTGTTTACATATACATCATAATCACGGATTGGTTTCACGTCAATTTGCGAACCTGGTAAGAATGCTTCAATTCCGAAAACATCTACAATCATACCACCTTTAGTTCTACATTTAACAAAACCGTTAACGATTTCTCCTGTTTCGTTTGCAGAAATAACTCTATCCCAAGATTTAATTGTTCTAGCTTTTCTGTGAGATAATACTAGTTGACCTGTTTTGTCCTCACGGATGTCAATTAATACTTCTACTTTGTCACCCACTTTTAAGTTTGGGTTGTAACGGAATTCATTTAAAGAAATAACTCCTTCAGATTTAGCGTTGATATCAACGATAGCGTCTCTGTCGGTAATTCTAACTACAACTCCTTCTACTACTTCTTCTTGATCTGTATCAATAAACGTTTTTGATACTAAATCTTCAAATTCTTGCAAGTTTTTTGTGTCAACGGCATCAATACCTTCTTCAAAGTTGTGCCAATTGAATTCTGCTAAAAACTGCTCTTGTGATATTACTGTTTCAGACATGCTGATAAAAATTTGTATTCCGTTTTTCTCTGTGTTTCTTACTGCGGTGAAAAAAACAGAAGTTGTTTATATAAATAATTGAGCCCTAAAGGAAACGCTCACCGCCAAAAGGTTTGCAAAAGTACTTCTTTTTTATGTATTTGCAAATAGAAAAAAGAAAAAAAATACTCTAGAAAAAACTAAATTATAAGAATTAAAAAACCCTTTCAGAATTTTTAATTCTGAAAGGGTTGAAATTGTATGTCTTTTTTTTAATGACTTACATTCGCTACATCATTAGGATTGTGTTTGTGCTTGAATAAAACAGCAAAAGCAATGGCAATAACTAAAGCATATCCAGCAAAAGAAAGCCAGATATTGTGCCAATCTCTAACACCATCATGTGTGAAAAACTTATCAATAACAATTCCACTTATCAAACCTCCAAATAATGCCCCAAAACCATTAGACATCATCATGAACAACCCTTGCGCGCTGGAACGAATTTTAGGATCTGTGGTGGTTTCTACAAATAAAGAACCTGAAATATTGAAAAAATCAAAGGCCATTCCATATACAATACATGACATAATAATCATCCACAAGCCATCGGCTGGATCGCCATAAGCAAACAATCCAAAACGCAACACCCAAGCCAACATGGAAATAAGCATCACTTGCTTTATTCCAAATCGTTTTAAGAAAAATGGTATTGCCAAGATAAAAAGGGTTTCAGATATTTGGGAAATTGACATTATTAAAGTCGATTTCTTTACTACAATACTATTGGCATATTCAGGTATATTTCCAAATTCAGACAAAAAAACATCGCCATACATGTTTGTTAATTGCAAAGCACCACCCAAAAACATCGAGAATATGAAAAACAATGCCATTTTGTAGGTTGCGAATAACTTAAAAGCGTCCAAACCTAATTTTTTTGTAAAAGAGGCTTCTTCGTCAATTAATTTTTGGGGAGGACATTTTGGTAGCGTAAAAGAATAAAATCCAAGAACAACAGCAGAAATTGCAGAAATATAGAACATATTTGAAGATGCTTTGTTGCCAGATAAATTTGTTAGCCACATAGCCGCTATGAAACCTATCGTTCCCCAAACCCTGATTGGTGGAAATACTTTAACCACATCAAAATTATTGTTTTTAAGAATATTGTATGCAACTGAGTTTGAAAGCGAAATGGTTGGCATATAACATAACATTGCTGCAAAAATTACCCAATAAAATGTTGTAGGATTGTCAACTTGAGGAATGTAAAAAAGTGCAATTCCACCTAAAATATGCAAAAAACCATATAATTTTTCAGCATTTATCCACCTGTCAGCAATTATTCCGGTTACTGCTGGCATAATTATAGAAGAAATTCCGAGTGTTGAAAATATAGCTCCAAATTCAGCACCACTCCATTGTTTTGTTCCAAACCAATAATTTCCGATAGTAATCAACCACGCTCCCCAAACAAAGAATTGGAGAAAACTCATTAAAGTTAACCTAAATTTAATACTCATAAAATGGTGTTTTGGTATTTGTAAAAATAATAGCCCGTAAATCTACTATTTAAATTGAAATAACCAAAAAATTAGAATGAATTAGTAATTTCAACTACCAATTCCAAAACCAAATCAAATTGCTCTTCTCTTGAAAGATAAGAGTTGTCAATTTCGATAGCATTATCTGCAATAACCAATGGCGAATCGTCACGATGTGTATCAATATAGTCTCGCTCCTGAACATTTTTTAATACATCTTCATAAGAAACTGTATCGCCTTTGGCTTGTAATTCATCAAAACGACGTTGCGCTCGGGTTTCGGCACTAGCAGTCATAAAAATTTTGAGTTCGGCATCAGGAAAAACTACGGTACCAATGTCTCTTCCGTCCATTACAATACCTTTTCCTTTACCCATTTCCTGTTGTTGTTCGACTAATTTTGAACGCACTTCAGAAACCTCTGCCACTTTACTAACAAAATTAGAAACTTCAATTGTACGAATTTCATTTTCAACATTAACACCATTCAAATACATTTCGGCAAAACCAACATTAGCGTTGAATTCAAAATTTAATTTGATAAATGACAAGTTATTGATTAACGATTGTTTGTCAAAAGTATCAGGGTTGATGTAACCATTTTGCATAGCAAAAAGAGTCACAGCGCGATACATTGCTCCTGTATCAACGTACACATATCCTAGATGATTTGCTAACTGTTTAGCCAATGTGCTTTTTCCAGTGGACGAAAATCCGTCAATGGCAATTGTAATTTTTTTATTCAAAATGATATTATTTATTGCAAATTAATTGTCAAGCCAAACAAACTGGTGTTTGCCGCCAAAGTATATCGTGAATAAGCATAATTAAATTTTAGATTATTCACTTTCAATCCAAATCCAACCGAAATTCCTGAAAAATTTCGTTGTTCTAAAATACGTAATTCTTCTGCTCTTCTAAAATTATAGCCTAAACGAAGGTTAAAGCCTTTGGTTGGAAATAACTCTGCTCCCAAAACCAAATGTCGTAATGCATTGTTAAAAACGGAAACTTTTTCGGGAGTTGAACCGCCATCAAGTGAACCTTCTGCTCTATTTGGATTAGAGAAAGCCACGTTCCATTGTTGCAAATTTTCTAAAGTTACGTGCCAACGAATGGGAACATTTTCCATTAATTGTGAAACACCTACCATAACTTCCAATGGTAATTTTTCACGCTTTTCATCATAAACTGTAAATTGTGTTCCGATATTCCGAATGACCAAAGCCCAATTGACATCGTTGCGCTCATCTATAAAAAGTGCGCCAATATCAACAGCGCCACCAAAGGAATTGTAACTTTCTAATGTGGAAGAAATTAATTTGGCATTGGCGCCAACATAAAAACTAGAGAACGGAATATTATAAGCATATCCAAATGAAAGTGCAATTTCACTTCCTGTAAAAGTAGCTGTTTTAATACCATTTTCGTCATAACCTTCAAATTTACCGTAATTTACGTAGTTAACTCCAGCATGAAACGTTTGAAGATGTCGGTCATAAGTATAGGCATATGCAGCCGTGCCATAAGTAACTTCTCCAAAATAACTTCCATAATTTAGTGACAAATGGTTATCCATTTCAGGATTAATCGTTGCAGGATTAAAATGAGCTTGATTGACATCACTATCATAAATAGTTAGCACTTTTCCACCTAAAGCAGCTTGCCTTGGAGAGGTTACCAAATTTAGAAATTGGTATACAGACTTTCCTCCTATTTGACAATAAGACACCAAATTGGTAAGGATAAAAACCATACAAATTATTTTTCTAAACATGCTATACAATCAAAAATCTATGTTTATAACGGAAATGCGAAGATATTATTTTTAAAGTTATGTCCAAAGTGAAAATAAAAAAGGCATAAGCTCAATTTCACTTATGCCTTTAGGTATAATTCATTCTAAAACACTATAATTTCTTGGCGTTTTTTACTTTTTCATTTGTTAAGGCAACTTCCATCAATTCGCTCATTTCTTTGACATAATAAAATGTTAAGCCTTCAATATATTCTGCTTTTATTTCATCAATATCACTTTTATTTTCATGACACAAGATAATTTCTTTGATATTGGCTCTTTTGGCTGCTAAGATTTTTTCTTTAATTCCTCCAACAGGCAAAACTTTTCCGCGCAATGTAATTTCGCCGGTCATGGCTAAATTTTTCTTTACTTTTCGTTGGGTTAAAAGAGAAACCAAAGAGGTAAGCATAGCTATCCCTGCGCTTGGTCCGTCTTTTGGTGTTGCACCTTCTGGAACATGTAAATGAATATTGTACTTCGACAACATCTCAGAATTTAATCCAAATATATCTGCATTAGCTTTGATATATTCCATTGCAATTGTTGCCGATTCCTTCATTACAGTTCCTAAATTTCCTGTCAAGGTTAACACTCCTTTTCCTGGAGAAATTAAAGATTCAATAAATAAAATATCCCCACCAACAGATGTCCAAGCCAAACCAGTAACAACTCCAGCTACATCATTACTTTCTGATTTGTCTCTCTCCATTTTTGGAGCGCCTAAAATCCTTATAATATCTTCATTACTAATCTTTTTATTGTATTCTTCTTCCATGGCAACAGATTTAGCCGCGTTTCTAATAACCTGAGCTATTTTTGCTTCCAATCCACGAACACCAGATTCTCGAGTATAACCCTCTACAATTTTCTCCAATTGTTTTTTGGCAATTGATACATCTTTAGTTGTCAATCCGTGCTCTTTTAATTGTTTTGGGAGCAAATGTTGGCGTGCAATTTCTGTTTTTTCTTCAATAGTATAGCCTGTCATTCTAATGATTTCCATTCTATCTTGTAAAGCAGGCTGAATAGCAGACATATTATTGGATGTTGCAATGAACATGACTTTTGACAAATCATACCCCATTTCTAGAAAATTATCATAGAAATCATTATTCTGTTCTGGATCTAAAACTTCCAATAACGCGGAGGAAGGATCGCCTTGACTACTAGTGGTTAATTTGTCTATTTCATCCAAAACAAAAACAGGATTTGAAGTTCCTGCCTTTTTTAAACTTTGGATTATTCTTCCTGGCATTGCGCCAATATATGTTTTTCTATGTCCGCGAATTTCCGCTTCATCTCTTAATCCACCTAGTGAAATTCGAACATATTTCCTTCCCAAAGCTTCTGCAATGGATTTTCCTATTGATGTTTTTCCAACTCCTGGAGGTCCGGTTAAGCAAATAATTGGGGACTTCATGTCGTTTCGCAATTTTAAAACGGCTAAATGTTCAATTATTCTTTTTTTGACATCTTCCAAACCAAAATGATCGCGATCCAGAATTTTTTGAGCTCTTTTCAAATCAAAATTATCTTTAGAATATTTATTCCAAGGTAATTCTAAAAACAATTCTAAATAATTCCTTTGAATTCCAAAATCGGGAGCTTGAGGATTCATTCTTTGCATTTTTGAAATTTCTTTTTCAAAATGCTTTTTAGTTTTTTCGTCCCAAACTTTAGTTTTAGCTTTTTGACGCATTTCTTCCATTTCTTCTTCATTTGAAACGCCACCCAATTCTTCCTGAATGGTTTTCATTTGTTGGTGCAAGAAGTATTCTCGTTGTTGCTGATCTAAATCAAAACGAACTTTAGACTGAATGTCATTTTTAAGTTCTAGTTTTTGCAACTCAACGTTCATAAAACGCAAGGTTTCCAAAGCTCTTTCTTTTAGAATATTCATTGAGAGCAAATCTTGCTTTTCTTTGACCGTTAAATTCATATTGGAAGAAACAAAATTGATTAAAAACGATTGGCTTTCAATGTTTTTAATGGCAAAAGTAGCTTCGGATGGAATGTTTGGACTTTCTTTGATAATTCTGATTGCCAACTCTTTAATTGAATCAACAATTGCAATAAATTCTGTATCGTGTTTTCCTGGTCTTTTTTCAGATACTTCTTTAATACTCGCCTTAATATATGGCTTTTCAGAAATAACGGCATCGATTTCAAAACGTTTTTTACCTTGAAGGATAACAGTTATATTTCCATCTGGCATTTTTAATACACGAAGAATTCTGGCAACTGTTCCAATGGTGTTGATTTCATTTTTGGATGGATCTTCGTCTTCTTCATTCTTTTGAGACACCACTCCGATAATTTTATCACCAGCATATGCGTCATTAATCAATTTAATAGATTTATCTCTTCCAGCAGAAATTGGGATAACTACCCCTGGAAATAAAACTGTATTTCGCAAAGGCAAAATTGGTAAAGAATCTGGCAACTCTTCGTTGTTCATTTCTTCTTCGTCTTCTGGAGTTAATAACGGGATTAAATCAGCTTCTGAATCGAATTCTTGAAGTGACAAACTGTCAAGAGATATTATATTATAATTTGACATTGTATATATTTAGGTCAAAGTGACATTAAAAGATTATATGATAGTTTAACAAATGTAGGACAACTTAATTTAAAAATAAATTAAAATCGATATATGACATTTGAAAAGGATTAAAATCGACATACAACCAATTACATCGATTATTGCTTAATAAAGGCAATGATTATGCCATAAAAAAATCCGCCAAAAAGACGGATTTGTCATTATTGTTAGTTCTTTTTAGTATTCTACATCAAAAGCTCCTTGAGTAACTTGCTTTGTGTTGGTTCCATCAGAAATTTCGAAATTGAACGTTCCTTTTATTCTGGTTGCCGACTTGCTTTGTATAACAATTGTTCCATTTGTAGATTCAAAATCTACATCATTAAAAGTACAAAGTCCTAAAACTAATCCGTTTGAAATTTGGTAAGTTCCGGCTGATAGCTCAGAATCTATTACTAATAGAATGCTGTTTGAATTTGCATCAGTTGCATCAATATTTATTAATTCATCCGAACCAGTTCCTGAAACGACAGTTTGAATAAATGTGTCAACAAATTCTGCACCGTCTACTTTGGCATAAAATGTATCATTTGTTGGACTTTGAGTAACATAAGGCAAATTAGTAAAAACACCGTTTGAAAAAACAGTTGGTAGAATATTAGTTACTGTAGTGTCCGACCAATACCCTGTGAAATTGAAAGTTCCAGAAATGGTATTATTAGTTGTATTAATTGAAGTGATTGTTATTGAACCTGTATTTAATGTTTCATTTTCTGGGTTCAAACTCCAATACCCATATTCAGAATTTGATGGCGTGTAGGTCAATAAATTCTCATTTGCTTGGTAAGTTCCAACAGTGCTTCCATCGATTATGAAACCAAAACCTTCTCCTGCGTTTCCACGGGTAGCTTCCATTACAATAGTGTTTCCAGAAATATAAACGGTTGTATTGGTAGCATTGAAAGTTTCTCCACTGAAATCAACTTTAAACTGCGCATTAGCTGGAATTGGCACTGGATTGAAATCGTCTAAATTAATTGCGCTATCTAATGGTTCTGTATCACAAGAAGTAAATGTTACTGCAGAGAATAAAAGGAATAATACTGTTATGAATTTTATTTTAGTCATTTTTATGTTGGGTATTAATTTTTTTTCAAATGTAATTTATTTTACTCTTATTGCCCAATTTTTTTTGGAACTCTTGTCAATAAAAGTAAACCGACAACAAAAAACAGTCCTAAAAACACAATTGCAAATCTTGGACTTCCTGTAATTTGATCGATTATTCCATAAACACACATCCCGATTACAATTCCTATTTTTTCGGAAACGTCAAAAAAACTAAAGAAAGACGTGGTATCTTGTGTGTCTGGTATTAGTTTAGAGTAAGTGGAACGCGATAATGCTTGAATTCCACCCATAACAAGACCAACTAAGCTTGCCATAACATAAAAATGTATGGGTAAAGTGATGAAATAGGCTAAAATACATAGAATGACCCAAAAACAATTGATTACAATTAAGGTAGGGATATTTCCAAATTTGGCTGAAGCTCTTGATGTTAAAAAAGCTCCTAAAACGGCTACTAATTGAATTAACAATATACAAATTATCAATCCTGTCGTACTTTCTTCTTTGCTTGACCATTGAATTTCTTGAGCGCCAAAATACGTAGCAATTAACATAACCGTCTGAACAGCCATGCTGTACACAAAAAAACTAAGCAGATATCGTTTCAAGGGAATGTTTAGTTTTAACAAGTGCCATACCTTTTTAAGTTCTTTAAAACCATTTAAAATTACTGCTTTGTTTACTTTTCGTTCAGAATTTTTATTCCCAATTGGCAAGTAATAATATGTATATTGACTGAAGACAATCCACCAAATCCCAACCATAATAAAGGAATATCGCATAGCTTTCATGGCTGCAACTCCTTTAGATCCTGTAATCCCAAATACTTCGGGCTTCATTACCATTGCCAAATTAATAACCAACAAAATTACACTTCCCACATATCCAAAAGAAAATCCTTTAGCACTGATTTCATCCTGCTGATGCGGATAAGCTATATCTGGCAAATATGAATTATAAAATACTAAACTTCCCCAAAAACCAATCAAACCAAAAAAATAAAAAACCAATCCAACATAAATATTTTCCAAACTAAACCAATATAACCCAGCACAGGAAATAGAACCTAAATAGCAAAAGAACTTCATAAAATTCTTTTTATTACCCACATAATCAGATATTCCAGATAAAATTGGGGAAATGAGTGCTACAATTAAAAAGGCAAAAGCTGTAACAAAACTTATCAACGCCGAATTTTTAAAATTTATTCCAAAAACATAAATATAATGATTATGCTCAGGGAACAAGGACTCATAAAAAATAGGGAAAATGGCAGAGGAAATAACCAATACATATACAGAATTTGCCCAATCATAAAATGCCCAAGCATTAAGTAATTTATTGCTTCCTTTTTCGAGTTTTGACATAAATTAAAATTTAAAATAAAAAAAAACCACGCTATTAGCGTGGTTCGAAGATAGTATTTTTTTCTTATTTTGAAAATTATTTAAATATAACTCCAAATTTTGCTGCCTCAGCTTTGGCTTTTGGAATTAATTTTTTTAACTTTTCAACCCTTGTAGCATCGGAAGGGTGCGTGCTCATAAATTCTGGGGGTTTATTTCCTCCTGAACTAGCAGACATTCTTGACCAAAATGCAACAGCTGTCTCAGGATTATAACCGGCAATTGCCATTAACGTTAACCCAATCATATCGGCTTCGCTTTCATGGCTTCTGCTAAAAGGCATCATTGCTCCATATTGTGAAACTCCCGAATAAGCTAACATGGCTATTTGTTGCGTTTGTTCGCTTTTTCCACCAGTAGCAATAGAAACACCTGCTGCTCCGGCTTGTTGTAACATTCCGGCACTCATTCGTTGTTGTCCGTGATTGGCTAAGGCATGCGAAACTTCATGACCCATAACTGTAGCCAATCCTGATTCATCTTTTGTAATGGGTAAAATACCCGTATAAACTACAATTTTCCCGCCAGGCATGCACCAAGCATTCACTTCTTTATTTTCTACTAATTTATATTCCCATTTATAATCTTTAAGGTAATCAGAATAGCCGTTGCTATTCAACCATTTTTCGGCTGCATTTTTGATTTTTATACCAACGTTTTCAACTTTTTTAGCATCTGTGGTACCTGTCAATACTTTGCTTTCCGATAAAAACTGACCATACTGTTGAAAAGCGGAAGGAAATATTTGACTGTTATCCACCAAAGCCATCGTGCTTTTACCTGTAAATGGATTTGTAGCACACGATATTGCTAAACCAAATAGGCCGGCAACCAAAAACAACATACTCTTTTTCATAAATATAAAATTTGAATTACAAATTTATACAATCTATTCGCCAAAAACTTATATAATTTATATAAAAATTTTATATAATTTACGCGCCAAAAATGTGAATTTCTGTAAAATCTTTATCAATTAACAAGGAATCAACTCCATTGAATTGTACTTGATCTAGGGTTATTTTGTCATTGTCAAGTTCTATTTTTTTGACTTTAAATGGCAAACCATTCAAATTAATTTTAAACTTTGAATAAGATGTTTCAAAAGTTCCCTCTCTATGTTGCTGAATGATAAGTTCTTTTTCTTTTCCAGTTGCATTAAAAGTTCGTAATGAAAATCGTCCTTTATTATAATCATAACCGTCTTCAGCATCTTCGTAAACAATAGATTTCTCTTTACCCAATTTAAAATAAACATCCAAAGTTATTTCATCAAATTGTAATTCTCCTACGTATTGTTGCACCGGATATTTCGGGATAATTGCTCCTTCTTTTATAAAAATAGGAATTTGATCAAAATCAGTTTTCACCCAAAGTTCTCTTTTCCCTTCTACTAATTCATTTGTCCAAAAGTTGTACCAATTTCCTTTTGGTAAATACATTCTTCTTCCTTGAGCATTTGGTTCTAAAATTGGACAAACCAAAATTTGTTTACCAAATATAAATTCGTCCGTTCTATAATGGGTATGCGAATCCTCTTGATCAAAATAAACCAATGGCTTTAACATTGGCGTGCCTTCATTTACATACTGCCAAAACATGGTGTACAAATAAGGCAACAATTGGTAACGCAATTCTACAAATTTTCGAGTAATATCAATCACTTCCTCTCCAAATGACCAAGGTTCTTGTTCGCCATGATCTCCAGAAGAATGTGTTCTACAAAACGGATGAAAAACGCCCAGTTGTATCCATCTTGCATACAATTCACCCGAAGGTTGCTCGGCAAATCCACCAATATCAGAACCGGTGAAACCCATTCCTGAAATCGACATACGTTGCATTTGAATATTGGCAATCCATAAATGTTCCCAACTTGCTACATTATCGCCAGTCCAAGAAGAAGTATACCGTTGCGCACCCGAATAAGCCGAACGCGTGATAATAAAAGGTCTTTTTGGATACGAGAAACGCTTCACCCCTTCATACGTCGCGCGCGCCATTTGCGTTCCATAAATATTGTGTGCTTTTCTGTGACTGCAAGGATTTCCATCATAATCATGACGAACATCCGTTGGGAAAGTTTTCCCAGGAACATCCATTACGGCAGGTTCGTTCATGTCATTCCAAACGCCCTTCACGCCTATTTCCGATATCAATTCCTTAAATAATCCAGCCCACCATTCTCTAACTTCGGGATTCGTATAATCTGGAAAATTACATTCGCCAGGCCAAACTTTCCCTTTCATGTATGGACCATCAGCACGTTTGCAGAAATAATCTTTCTCCAAAGCTTCTTGATACACCCAATAATCTTTATCTATTTTTATTCCCGGATCAATGATAACTACCGTTTTGAAACCGGCTGCCGCCAATTCGGCAACCATTCTTTTTGGCTCAGGAAAATACTCTTTACTCCAAGTAAAACATCGAAATCCTTCCATATAATCAATGTCCAAATAAATGGCATCGCAAGGAATTTTCAAATCTCTGAATCTGCCGGTCACTTCTTTTACCTTACTTTCTGGATAATAGCTCCATTTGCATTGATGATAACCTAAAGTCCACATTGGTGGCAATTCAGGTTTCCCGGTCAAATGGGTGTACGTTTGTACCACATCACTCATTTTTGGACCATAAATAAAGTAGTAATTCATTTCGCCACCTTCTGCCCAAAAACTTGTTACGTTTCTGCGTTCGTGACTAAAATCAAAAAAAGTTCTAAAAGTGTTATCAAAGAAAACACCATAGGCTTTTTCATGATGTAATCCTATGTAAAAAGGAACTACTTTGTACAGCGGTTCTTGGTCTTTTTGGAATGCATATTGATCAGTTGCCCAATTTTCAAGTCGTTTTCCCTTTAGGTTAAGATGTGTTGCTTTGTCTCCAAGTCCATAAAAACTTTCGCCATCTTTGGAGGTCTTACTCATCTTAACGATGTTACCGCCATATTCATAACTTTCTTCCCAATGAAATCCTAGTTCATCTTCCAAAATCGTGAAACCATCAATGTCATGAATGGAAACTTTCAAATCTATTTTATTGATTTTGCAATAAACTTTGCTTGTTTTTATCAAATAATAATCAGTCTCTTCAATTACATCCAATTGGTTGAAACCATGAGATTGGGTTTTATCAATTGCATACGAAAAATCATTACTAAAATAGCCTTTTGTGGTATATCGAAAACGAATTAAACTATCTCTAAGAATGGTAATTTTCAGAATAACATTATTGTCGGTATTGAAATAAATACTATCAACATCTTTATGGAAGGAAACTATTTGTGAAGGGTATAAATCGCCTTTATGTTCAAGTTCTGTATTGGTAATCATAGTGATTTTTTGGTCAAGTTGCCAAATTTACAAAGTTGCAATCAAATACAACTCATGCAATTGGAGTAGTTTTTAACTACAACGTTTGCGAATAGTGATAAAAAGTAATTGCCACTAATTCACGAATTTATTTCATTAAAAATACATCTATTAAATAGTGGCAAAAACAGTAATTATGAAATCTTAAATACTGTTATTCCAAGCGGTGGCAAGGTCAAAGCTGCCGAAAATTCGCGTTCGTTCCAAGGTTCATTATCTATTTTTATTGCTTTGGTATTGCAAACGCCACTTCCACCATATTCCGCTTTGTCCGAATTAAAAATCTCCGTCAATTTACCTTTTGAAGGCAAACCAATTCTATAATTATCCCTAACAACGGGAGTAAAATTACAAACCACAACCAAGATCTCTTTCGCGTTATTTCCTTTTCGAATATAGGACATCACCGCATTTTGATGGTCAGAATAATTAATCCATTCAAACCCTTCTGCGCTGAATTGTTTTTCATATAATGCCGGATACAATTTATACAACGTATTCAAGTCGGTAATCTCTTTTTTGACACCTTCATTAAACTCAAATTGAAGCAAATGCCAATCCAAGCTTCCCTCAAAATTCCACTCGGCGCTTTGCCCAAATTCCGCTCCCATAAACAACAATTTCGTTCCTGGATGCGTAAACATATAGCCATAAAGCAAACGCAAATTTGCAAATTTCTGCCATTGGTCGCCAGGCATTCTTCCTACTATTGATTTTTTACCATACACCACTTCATCATGAGACAAAGGCAACATAAAGTTCTCACTAAAAGCATACGTCATCGAAAACGTCAAATCGTTCTGATGGTATTTTCTATAAACAGGCTCTTTTTGGAAATAGTGCAGCGTGTCGTGCATCCAACCCATCATCCATTTCATTCCAAAACCCAATCCTCCAATAGAAGTCGGTCTGGAAACCATTGGAAAACTAGTACTTTCTTCGGCGATAGTTTGCACGCCTTCAAACATCGAATACACCGCTTCATTAAAATCTTTCAAGAAACTAATCGTGTCTAGATTTTCCCTTCCGCCATAAATATTTGGTTCCCATTCGCCGTCTTTTCTGGAATAATCCAAATACAGCATTGACGCCACAGCATCCACACGCAATCCGTCAATATGATAGTGTTGCAACCAAAAAACAGCATTGCTAATCAAGAAGGAACGCACTTCATTTCTACCATAATTAAACACCAAACTCTTCCAATCAGGATGATATCCTTTTCGTCTGTCCGGATGTTCAAAAAGGTTTGAACCATCAAAAAATCCTAGTCCATGCGCATCATCAGGAAAATGAGACGGCACCCAATCCAAGATAACGCCAATTCCAGCCTGATGCAAAGCATCCACCAAAACCATAAAATCCTGAGGTTTCCCAAAACGAGACGTCGGCGCAAAATAACCTACCAACTGATAACCCCATGACGGATCATACGGATATTCCATAATCGGCATGAACTCCACGTGCGTAAAACCCGTTTCCTTAACATACCGAACCAGCTCAACAGCTAATTCTAAATACGTCAAAAACTCACCTTCATCATTCCGTTTCCACGAACCAAGATGCACTTCATAAACCGAATAGGGCTTGTCCAACCCATTCTTATCTTTGCGGTTGTCCATCCATTTTTTGTCCTTCCATTGATACTCCAAATCCCAAATAACAGAAGCCGTCTGAGGCGGATGCTCACAATACAAGGCAAAAGGATCCGCTTTCTCAGTAACAATACCGCCATTATTCGACTGAATTTTATACTTATACGTCGTCCCTTTATCAATTCCAGGAATAAAACCTTCCCAAATACCCGAATCATCCCAACGCACATTCAATTGATGCTCGCCTTGTATCCAATAATTAAAATCGCCAACCACCGAAACCGACTTGGCCGACGGCGCCCAAACAGCAAAGTAAACGCCCATAACACCGTTAACTTCCGTCAAATGCGCACCTAGTTTTTCGTATAATTTAAAATGTTTTCCCGCCTTGAATAAATCAATATCAAAATCAGTAAATAAAGAATGTGTTTGTACTTGGTTCATTGTTTTTTTATTATTTCAACCTAATAGGTTATTAAATTATATTTATAAACCCTTAAACTCCATGATACTAGCAATACCCGTCAAAGGAATAACCGCCCATCGTGGTCGCGAATTCAGCTCATAGCCCAATTCATAAACCGCCTTTTCAAGAATGCAATACTTCAAAAGAAAATCAATCTCCTTTCTATAACCAATATTCAAATTCCCCGCCTGAGCCACCTCAGTATACGTTTGAATAAACACACCTACAAAATACTTAAACAAAATCTCGCCCGCCTCAAACAATTCCTTTTGCTCAAAAGGATACTTGTCTTTATTATTAAAAATAGTAGCATAAATAGCATAATGAAACGAACGAAACATACCCGCAACATCCTTCAGCGGCGGCTGTTTCACCTTCCTGTCACGAATAGTACTCTCAGGTTCACCCTCAAAATCCAACAAATAAAAATCATCACCATTCACCAAAACCTGCCCCAAATGATAATCCCCATGAATTCTAATCCGCTCCGATTTCATCTTCGTCCAATCAAAATCCAAAAATAACTTCCTGATTTCTTTCTTATTATCCAAAAACTGATTCGCCAATTCCAAAGCCAAACCATCCAATTTATGAAGGTTGTTCTCCAGAATATTCAAGCGGTTCTGAAACTGATACGTCAATCGGTTTTTCAACCAAACCGTGTAATCACCGTTATAAGTCGTAGGGGTAAAAGCCGTATTATGAATGTCGCTACCCAATGCAATATGCATTTCAGCCGTACGCGTTGCCAAAGTATGAATGCGCAGAAAAATACTCAATCCCGCCCAATCGATAATCTCATGTGGCACTTCATTTATCTTCAATCTCCGAAACAATTCAATATCAGGAAGCTTCCCAATTTTAATCTTCTTATGTTTCAAATTGTCAAATATCCTATCCACTTCCTCCAGCATAAACTGCCAGGCATCGCCTTGGTTCGGCACCAATTCCTGCATCAAACCCAGCGTAATATTCCCTTCCGAAAGCACCACACTAATGCTTCCTGTGTAAGCCGGCGAATGCTGAAAATCCATCTCTTCAGTCAAGAAACGACTAATCTCATAATCTGGATTGGTGCTGATATAAATCCTTCTAAAAATTTTCAACACCAACGTGTTGTTATAGATAATAGACGTATTGCTTTGCTCCACGCCCATAAATTTGGACGATTTATATTCTGTTTCCTCTAGTTTTTCACCTTTATGAAACTTAACTTTCTCATCCTTTCCAGCCGATTTAACAATCTTCTCAAACAATAATTTCCTGAAATCCTCCTGATGCAAAGCATCCACCAAAAACCCTTCCTGACCATTCATTTTCACTGGCGCAATGATGGTATTAGTATCCAATTCCTCTTCCGACATGAAAGAAATGGGCATAAAATAATGCTGATAAAACGCTTCCTTGAAATTCACTTCAAGCAAAACACCATAATAAGTATTCTTTTTGGAGGTGATTTTAAACCAATCCACCACTTCAATATACTTCAAAGTACTTGCCTTTCCGCCATACCATCGTTTATTAATAATATAATTTTCCAATATATCTGATGAAAAAACCTTTACAAATTCCTCATCCTCAAAAGCACTTTTCCAATCCGTCTTGAAAACAAAACGATTTTGAAATTCATCTTGGTTAAAATTATCCATGCTTTATTTATATTTTTATTTCATCTCCAAAAAAAGATGGCTCGTGAATTTATTTACTTCAAAACTTTATTACTGTTGCCTTTTGGCTATTGCCTAATGCCTATTGCCTATTTCTTAATTTTAAATAAATGAAACGGCAAGGCAGGATGCAATTCCACAAAATTCCATTCTTTATCCCAAATATAACTGTTGCCTGTAATCAAATCAACAACAGTCACAGGATGTCCTTCTTGAATACCTAAGGATTTCAGCGGCAGTTGCACCAAAGTTTGCTTAGCATAATAAGGGTCAATAGTACAAATCATTAATGTTTCATCCAAACGCTCATCGTCAAATTTGTAATACGCAATCACTTGGTCGTTATCCGTATTACAAAATTCAATATTATTCGTTTGTTGCAACGATGGTTGTTCATGACGAATAGTATTCAATCGTGTTATGATAGTAATCAATTTATTCTGAATCGTCCAATCCCAATTATAAAACTCATATTTTTCCGAATTGAAATATTCTTCTTTTCCTGGCATCGCTTCCGAAACCATATACTCATAAACAGGTCCATAAATCCCAACACTCGAACTCAAAGTAGCCGCCAAGAAATACTTATGAAGATATACACTCTCGTTACCACTTTGCAAGGCATAAGGCAAAATATCCGGTGTATTGGGCCAAAAATTTGGACGATAATATTCTTTCTGATCCGTTTTGGTCAATTCTTCTATATAAACTATCAATTCCGCTTTGGTATTGCGCCAAGTAAAATAAGTATATGATTGCGAAAAACCTTGTTTAGCTAACTCATTCATGACTTTTGGAGTAGTAAAAGCTTCGGCCAAAAATAATACATCGGGATGTTTCTTCTTAATTTCTGAAATCAACCAACCCCAAAAATAAAATGGCTTTGTATGTGGATTATCAACTCGGTATACTTTAATATCACATTCCTCAATCCAAAACAAAGCTACATCGAGTAATTCTTTCCAAAGGTTTTTCCAATCGTCACTTTCAAAATAAATCGGCTGAATATCTTGGTATTTCTTTGGCGGATTTTCGGCATATTGAACCGTTCCATCTGGTCGCCATTTGAACCATTGTGGAAAATTCTCAACATACGGATGATCTGGCGCAGCTTGCAAAGCATAATCCATTGCCACTTCAATGCCTAACGCTTTTGCTTTTTTGACCAATGATTTAAACTCATCAATAGTTCCCAATGTAGGATGTGTCGCTTTATGACCACCATGTTGAGAACCAATTCCCCAGGGCGAACCTACATCGCCAACTTGTGCATTGGTAGCATTGTTTTTCCCTTTTCTGTTCACTTCTCCAATGGGGTGAATAGGAGGAAAATATAAAGTATCAAATCCCATCGCGGCAACTCTTGGCAACAAATTTTCGCAGTCTTTAAAAGTTCCGTGTTTATCTTTATCTGGTGAAGCCGAGCGCGGAAAAAACTCATACCAAGTACTGAATAACGCTTTTTTTCTATCTACATAAATATTCAATTCAGCAGAAGCATTTGCTAAAGTTCGTGTTGGATATTTTTTAAATATATGATGCAATTCTGGCGAAAGTGCAATTTGAGCAGCGGTATCATATAACTTTTCATCTTGAAAAGCTTTGATAGCAGCCAATAAATAGGCTTTTTCATCCTTATCAACTTCATTTAAAATTGCCTGACAATATTCTGCACCTTCTAAAAGTTCCGATTTTACATATTGATTATCCTGTATTTTGCGTTCCGTTCCGTGTTGCCAATTCAAAGCATAATCCACCCAACCTTCAACGAAATAAGTATAATATCCTTGCTTAGCAACTATAAAACTAGCTGTCCATTCATCATTTCCAGTTGAAATCAATCGAACTTCCTCCCACTTTTTTGCTACCTCATGTTTAAATTTCACACAACACGCAATAACGTCGTGCCCATCGCCAAAAACATTAGCCGTTACATTGACAGTTTGACCAACAATTCTTTTAATAAAAAAAGTACCACCATCTAATTGTGGCAAAACATTTTCAATAATTATTCGTGTTTGATTTTGCATTTTGACTTATATTTATGATGTTTAAATTTAAAGAAAAATAGATTAAGTTCTAAATTGCGTTAAAATTTATTGAAATGACAAAAAATAGCACATTAAAGGCACAATCATTGCAAATTCCTAAGCCAATTCTCTTAATCGCTAAATTATTAGAAGTTATTTCGCCAAAACTAGTAACACTCTTTGCATCAAAATTATTCAGAACACCATTAAAACATAAGATTCCAAAGAGAGAATTGGAAATGGATAAAAATACATTGCAACAAAAAATTTTAATTCCTTCAATAAATAAAGAAATTGTGGTTTACAAATATGGGGAAAGTAAAAGAAAAATTTTATTGGTTCATGGTTGGTCAGGACGAGGAACACAATTAGCAAAAATTGCTGATGAATTAGTGAATTTAGGATTTCAAACTATTAGTTTCGATGCCCCAGCACATGGCAAATCAAAAGGAAACAATACTTTATTACCCGAATTTATTGATTCGATTTTAGAATTGGAAAAACAGTTTGGTCCTTTCGAATTTGCCATTGGTCATTCTTTAGGAGGAATGGCAATTCTAAATGCTGTCAAACAAAAGTTAGAAATAAAAAAAGGAGTAATTATTGGAAGTGGCGACATAATTCAAGATATTATTGACGACTTTATAAAAAAATTACAACTACAACCTAAAATTGGAATGCTATTAAAAAATTATTTCGAAAAGAAAAATAATTCAACAATGGACAGCTTTTCCTCCTATCAAGTAGCTAAAGAAGTTAAAATACCAGTCCTAATTATTCACGACGAAAACGATGATGAAATTCCAGTAAATGCAGCATTCAACATTCAAAAACATTTACAACACAGTAAAATTGTAATCACAAAAGGACTTGGACATCGCAAAATTTTAGGCAATAAAGCAGTAATTGAAAGTATAAAACAATTCATTATAAACTAAAATTAGCATAATTTCAATTAAAACAATATCTTTTGTAAATTGTATTCAAATTAAATGATTGATGTATAAACAACTAGCAACAAATGTGTTTGACTGTAAAACCTGTCCAACAAGATGTGACGGAAAATCAAAAGGTCTCTATGATTTTGAAAAAGACGTACAATTTTCTGAAGCCATTGAAAACGAAATAATCCGTAAAATAAATAACCACTATCCCGATTTATACGCTTTCAAAACCAAAAGAAACGGTTATCCAGATATCGAAATCATTTCAAAATCAAGCATAACAAAACCAATAGCTTTTATAGAAATCAAAGTACAATCGAGAACCTTCATGTCCGTCGAAAATTTTTTATCAAATAGCCATTTAAAACCATCCGAAACTTTAACCCTAAATCTGAGTGACTTAGAAAGATATTTTAAAGTCTATGAAAACGAAAAAACACCAACCTTCATACTATGGTGTTTAAAAAACAGACCCTGCATTACTGATATAAATGAGAATTTTTATTGCTTTCAAGAAATTACAAAATTAGAAAACATCCGAAAAAAAGACAACACAAACACCCGAAAATTCAAACGAGCTACTGGCGTTGGAGATGTGGTAAACGGGGAACACAAAGGAGTTTTAGTCAATTATCACTTCAGCATAAACGAATTAATTAAAGGTATTCCAAACTTAAAAAACCTATAAACCACAATTATGGAACTGTTTTAAGCCAAAGATAACTAGGCAGAAATCTACAACCACTAATCGAAAAATACAAAGGCAAAAAATACCCTTTAGAATATAATAACATTTATCTGTTAATGTTAATGGTTATACTCTCAGTTCAAGATTCTGTTGCAAACATCAATAAAATAGCACCCGCACCATTCAAAATGTATCCAAATATGGAAAACCTAGCCTTTTCCAATACAAAAGCACTAATTCTACAAATTGCCAACTTTAAAACTTCGGAACAAAATAAAATTAGATAATCGTAATTGCGAAATTAATACAAAACGACAAAAACATCCCTCTTTACATGGACTAACTAACCACCTTAAAAGGAATAGGAATAAAATCAGTAAACGTAAAAATGCGCGAACTAAATAAAACAACATAAGGAATTATAGCCGATTTACATGTAATAAGAGTAGATCCCAGAATAGGAATCATGGCAGAAACCAAAGACGGCAACAAAGTAGAAAAGCAACTAATGCAAGTTTTACCAAAAAATATTTGGGTAGAAATAGAAATGGCAATATCATTCCTAGGAAGAGAAATCTGTCGACCAACAAACCCAAAATGTGAAAGCTGTCCAATAATTCAATTTTGTCACCATAATCAAAAAACAACTAATCAAAATAAAGCTAACTATAAAAAACCTAAACAATCAGTATTTAGAATACTAGCAACTACCAAATGAAACTCACTACTGCATTTAGATATCCACTACCATCCGAAGAATAACCCATACCATCCTATCATGATTGGCAATAAACAAAAAACCCCGTTTCGATTG
>JBILYQ010000099.1:0-7610 GCA_044377655.1 Flavobacterium sp. | reverse complement strand
GTGGCCAATCAGCCTTCCTACGATATAATGGTTATACCAAAAGATATCAAAGAATTAGACACTACTGAATTTTGTTCCCTTTTGAATATTACCATAGATGATTTTATAAAAAAAATTGCAAAGGCAAGAGTTTATAGTCCAAGATTACCCTCTGTATTTCTGCCTCAATTAAATAAAAAAGAATATGCTGCTTTTCAAGAAAAGCAAAGAAAATTTGAAGGTTTTTATATTCAAAAGCGTTCCTTACGAGATTATCAAGTTAATTATGGAGCAAATGTTTTTGGTTTCATTACACAGGTCAACGAAAAGATAATCGAAAGTAATAAATACTACATCAGCGGAGATTTAATAGGAAGACAAGGCGTTGAAGAAAGCTACGAAGATGTTTTACGCGGGGTAAAAGGGGTAAAATATATTCAGAAAGACAAATATAACAGAGATATTGGCTCGTATAAAGAAGGTCGTTTTGATACGATAGCGCAACAAGGAAAAGACATAAATCTTACTATTGATGCCGAATTACAAAAATACGGTGAAGAATTAATGATCAATAAACGTGGTGGCATTGTGGCAATTGACCCAAAAACGGGTGAGATTTTGGCATTGGTAACTGCTCCTTCTTATGACCCTGCAATTTTAGTTGGCAGACAACGTTCGAAAAACTACACCATGCTGTACAACGATTCAATTTCAAAACCATTATACGATAGAGGTCTTTTAGCAGAATACACACCAGGTTCGCCTTTTAAAATTTTAACAGGATTGATTGCTTTGCAAGAAGGTGTAATAGATGAGATGACTTCTTTCAATTGCCGACACGGATTCAGTTATGCCCGCGGACGTTTTATGAAATGTCACTGTCATGGTGGCGCTTTGCAATTACATAGAGGCATTTACGAATCATGTAACACTTATTTTGCGAGTTCCTATATGAAAACCATTAGTAAATATGCCAAACCTTCTGACGGAGTGGATATTTGGAGTAATCATTTGAAAAGTTTCGGGCTAGGTCAATTCATGGGTTATGATTTGCCCATCGGAAAAAGAGGAAGTATCCCAACTTCCAAAACTTACAAAAAAATGTATCCTGGTTGGGGTTGGGACAGTAAAACTATTGTTTCCAATGCAATTGGTCAAGGCGAGGTTTTGATGACACCAATACAACTAGCCAATATGATTGCTGTTGTTGCTAATCGTGGTTATTATTACACCCCTCATATTATAAAAAAAATAGAAGGAGAGGTAATTGATAAAAAATTTAGAACAAAACACGTGACAACGGTTGACAAGAAACATTTTGAACCAATGATTAATGGTTTGTTTGATGTATATAATCTAGGGACGGCTCATGGTTTAAATGTGGAAGGAATTGAAATTTGCGGTAAAACAGGAACTGCCGAAAACTATACAAAAATTAATGGGAAAAGGGTTAAACTTCAAGATCACTCTATTTTTGTAGCATTTGCACCAAAAGACAATCCAAAAATTGCCATAGCTGTTTTTGTTGAAAATGGATATTGGGGTTCGCGTTGGGCTGGACCGATTACAAGTTTAATGATTGAAAAATACGTTAAAAGAAAAATTACTAGAAAAGATTTAGAAAAAAGAATGCTTGAAGGAAGTCTTCAAGGTGAATACAATAAATATTATAAAACCAAAACAGAAAACGATACACTTATTAAAGTAAAAATAGATGGCGTTTTCAATACTGAAATGAAGAAAGAAGAAGAAATTAAAATTAAAGAAACACCCACGGAAAATTAATTCCATAGATGAAAAATCAAAGCGTAACAAATAATTTAGATTGGATTAGCGTTGTCATCTATATTACTCTGGTAATTATGGGTTGGCTTAATATCTATTCCTCTTCGTTATCTTCAATTGAACAGGAAACTTCCATTTTTGATTTTGGTCAAATTTATGGGAAACAATTCTTGTTTATTCTTTTTTCGATACCCTTAATTTTCATAGTTTTATCTGTAGACGCAAAATTCTACGAAAAATATTCAAGTATTCTATTTGGAATTTCATTATTGTCATTGGCAGGCTTGTTTGTGTTTGGGAAAACAATAGCCGGTCAACGATGTTGGTATGGAATTGGCAGCTTTACATTGCAACCATCAGAATTTGCCAAAGCCGCAACTGCCATAGCTTTAGCCAAATATTTAAGTGACGTTCAGGTAAATTTGAAAGACACCAACAGACAAATTCAAGCCTTGCTTATCATTTTCCTACCCGTGCTACTTATCCTGCCACAGCCCGATCCTGGGAGCGCATTGATTTATAGTATTTTTATAATTGTTTTATATCGTGAAGGTTTGCCTTCATGGTATGTTTGGATAGGATTCATTGCTATCGTTTTATTTGTACTTTCCCTATTGTTGCAACCACTGGCACTGATAGGAATAGCATTGGCAATAATCATTTTTATATACTATAGAAGCAGAATAATTGATAGAAATTGGATTCTAAGTACTATCATTTTTGTCTTAATTTCAGGATTTGTTTTTTCAGTGGATTTTGTTTTTGACAATGTTTTTAAACAACACCACCGTGACCGTTTTAATATTCTATTAGGAAAAGAGGTCGATCTAAAAGGTGTTGGTTACAATACAAATCAATCAGAAATAGCCATCGGATCTGGCGGTTGGTTTGGAAAAGGATTTCTTGAAGGAACGCAAACCAAAGGAGGTTTTGTGCCAGAACAGCATACGGATTATATTTTCACTACCGTTGGAGAAGAATGGGGTTTTTTGGGTTCAATTGCTGTAATTGTACTTTTTATTAGTCTAATTATAAGAATAATTTATTTGGCCGAAAGGCAAAAAACAAAATTCAGCAGAGTCTATGGTTACTGTACCGCCGGGATTTTATTCATTCACTTTTTTGTTAATATTGCAATGGTACTAGGAATATTTCCAACAATTGGCGTGCCGCTACCCTTCTTTTCATATGGAGGTTCTGGACTTTGGGGATTTACAATATTATTATTCATCTTTTTAAAAATGGATGCCAACAAGGTAAATGAGTGGTAATTAATTACAACTCCAATTTTAATAATCGCTACTTTTTTCTAATCCGTTTTCAATTTTATCATCCAATTTAGGGGAAAAATCAATCACTGTAATCTCCTAAATTTTGTCAACGGGAACAACAAATTTATACAAAGGCAATTCACTTTCCTTATACGGAACTAAAAATCCAATCATATTAAATTCCCCTTTTATTTTAAGCCCAAATTTTATAAAAATATTTGGGAACAGCCACTTTTTATTTTCCTATAGTTTTTAGTCCTACTTGTAAAACACCGCCAGTTATTACATATAGCTCACCCCTGTTTTGAGGACCAATAACGAACTTTTTACTCCAATCTATTCCAAACTCGGTCATTAAAATCATGTTTAATAAATTGATTTTTTGTTGAGGATAGCAAAAAATAAAAAAAATCACTGAAATATTTTTTCTGAGAAAAAGTAACATTATTCACTATTGAATCAACCTTCATAGAATTATGACATAGAGTCTTTTTATAATAGCCTTAAGAAATATTTTAAAGACTTATCCCTGTCTTAACAAAAAAATCCGCAAATTCATTATGAAATTACGGATTTTTTAACTTTGATTATAAGATACTCAATTAGCAATTTAAGACTTAACCAATTTGTCTTTTTTCAATTTAGACGGAATCTCTTTTTTAACTAAGGATTTGTTATGTATATCACCAAGTACGTTTATAGCTTCTTCAACATAAATGTCTTTAGACAAACTTTCATGCCAAATTTCTCTTTTCTCTTTGAGGGTTACGTCATTTTTCATAATCTCATCTTCATAAGGCAAAGAGGAAAACTTCAAAGAATTTTTATAGTCCGTGATAGATTTATATTTTTTACTAATCTCTTCAATCGCTTTTTGTTGCGCTTTAAACTTATCAATTTGCAGGCTATAAACATTCTCTTTATTTCTTTCATCTAACCATTTAGCATTTTCTTCAATCAGGTTAAATTGCTTATTCTCAATAATTCGCATTTTACTGTTTTCAATTGCAATGTCCAAATTTGAATTTTTGTTAACTAGCTGATAATCTGCCGGGTCAATTTTATCCCATGCCATAGCATTTTCAATATCGCGCTCACCCATTTTTAAATAAGCATACCTATCAGGGATTACGACATCACTTGCAACACCTTCCAACTGAGTGGAGCCTCCATTTATTCTATAAAATTTTTGAGTGGTGGTTTTTAGTGCTCCCAAATCACCCATAGCATTACCTCTAACAAATGAGTTCAAATCAACAACATTCTGAACTGTTCCTTTTCCATAGGTTTGTTTACTTCCGATAATAACACCACGTTTGTAATCTTGAATTGCCGCAGCTAAAATTTCTGATGCTGATGCTGAAAACCCATTAATCATTACAACCAATGGACCGTCCCATTGCACCTTTTCATCTCTGTCATATAGAACTTCTTTTTTGCCAGCTGCTGATTTAATTTGAACGATTGGTCCCTGCTCAATAAACAAACCAGCAATATCAACAACTGTTTTTAATGAGCCGCCACCATTGTCTCTCACATCCATTACAATGCCTTGAACACCTTCTTTTTTTAAACGTTCCACTTCAATAGCAACGTCCTTGCCAGCATCACGGCTATTTTTATCTTCGAAATCAATGTAAAATTTAGGCAAATAAATGACCCCGTATTTAACACCCTCTTTTTCTACTATACTTGATTTTACATATGTTTCTTCAATTTCAACCTCGTCTCTAATAATAGTGATGACTTTTATTGTCCCGTCTGTTTTCTTGGTTGTCAAGCGAACTTCAGTCCCTTTCGGTCCTTTAATTTTCTTAACTACATCTTCTAAACGCATACCTACAACATCGATAGCTTCTGAATTGCCTTGAGCAACTTTCAGAATCACGTCTCCAGCTTCCAATTGCTTTCCTCTCCAAGCTGGACCTCCTGAAATTAATTCTAAAATTTCAACAAAATCATTTTTCTTTTGAAGTCTTGCACCAATTCCCTCTAATTTTCCACTCATGCTAACATCAAAACGTTCTTTTTCTTCTGGAGCAAAATAGGAAGTATGTGGATCAAATCTAGAAGCAATCGAATTGACATAGATAGAAAACCAATCATTTCTGTTCAAATCTTTTATAAATCCAAAATACTCATTCAATGATTTTAGAGTACTTTCTCTAGCCTCTTTTTCAAGTTCTATATATGATTTTGGAGAATCCAAAACAATTGTTGCTTTGTCTTTATCTGTAGCTGTATTATTGGAAGTATTTTTTACTTTATCTTCCTCAAACTTTTGTTTATCTACTAAATTTGCTAACGCCGATAGCTTTACCTGAATTCTCCATTTTTCTTTTAAATCTGGAATACTTTTAGCAAATGGTAGTTTTTCATAATCCGTATTTATAGACTCCTCCTTAGAAAAATCTATAGGATTGCTTAAAGCAATTTTATAATATTCTTTACTTTCCTCCATCCGTTTCATTAATCTACTATAAGTCAAATCAAAAAAAGACAAGTCTTTATTCTTAATTTGTTCATCTAGTAATGTTTCATATTTGGAAAACTCAACGATATCTGATTGCAAAAAGAATCGTTTTGACGGATCTAGAGCAGCCAAATAGTCTTTGTAGACTCCTTTGGAAAAAGCATCGTCAATTGCTGCTGGACTGTAATGACCTCTTTCAATCACAAAGGTTAACAATTCAATAAGTAATTTATCTTTTTCGGGATCGTTTTTCTCTCTTGGAATAAAACTCCATAATGCTACCGATAAAGCAACAATGACTAAGAGAACTTTATAATTTCTTTTCATAAATCTAATAATAGCATTCATTAATATTGTTTCTAATTTACATAAAAAACCATGCCAATAAGAAGGTAGAGGATGTAATTTATTGTTAAAAGATATTGAAATAATGATGATTTCAAAACCCAAAGCATCAAAGTTATAAAAAATGTAACGTTGAAAAACCTTAAAATTAGTTAATTTTGTCAAAAAGAATTAATTTCATCTTTTTCAACTTTAAAAACCATCTTAAATGAGCAAGAAACCATTGATTTTAGTGACCAACGATGATGGAATAGCGGCACCTGGCATTCGCGCTTTAATCGATGTTATGACTGAAATTGGCGATGTGGTTGTTGTAGCACCTGACAGTCCTCAAAGTGCAATGGGTCATGCAATAACCATCAACAGCACATTGCATCTCAACAGAGTTTCAGCTCCAAACGCATTGGTAACTGAATACAGCTGTTCGGGAACTCCTGTTGACAGTGTAAAACTTGCCGTCAATGAAATCTTGAAAAGAAAACCAGATTTATGCGTTTCTGGTGTAAATCATGGTTCTAATTCTTCTATTAATGTTATCTATTCTGGAACAATGAGTGCCGTGGTTGAAGCAGGAATTGAAGGAATTCAAGCCATTGGATTTTCATTATCAGATTATGATTGGAACGCAGATTTTGAAACCATAAAGCCCTTTATCAAAAAAATAACATTACAAGTTTTAGCCAATAAACTACCTGAAGGAACAGTTTTAAATGTTAATTTCCCAAAATTAAAGAGAGAAGATATAAAAGGAATTAAAATTTGCCGTCAAGCGAAAGCCATTTGGATGGAAAAATTTGATAAAAGAAAAACCCCGCAAGGGAAGGATTATTATTGGTTAACTGGCGAGTTTGTCAATCTAGACAAAGGCGAAGATACAGACGAATGGGCGCTGTCCAATGGATATATTTCTATTGTGCCTGTTCAATATGATTTGACAGCACATCACGCTATTCAACATTTAAATTCTTGGGATTTATAATTTACAGAATATGAAAAAAACAGATTTGATTATCGGGTTATTAATCGGATTACTGACCGCTATGTTAGGCTCTTTCCTTTACTTAATTATATTCACAAATTTTAATTCAATCAATGATTTACAAATCATAAAACAACAAGGAATTCTAGGAAAAGTAATAACGCTTGGTACTATTTTAAACATAGTTGTTTTCTTTATTTTGCTTCAAAAAAAGAAAGAAATGATGGCACGTGGCATTGTACTTTCAATGATTGTCTTAACACTGTTTACACTATTTATATAAAAAATGAAATACTACATCATTGCAGGTGAGGCATCTGGAGATTTACATGGTTCGAACTTAATGAAGGCTTTGCAAAAAGAAGATGCAAATGCAACATTTAGATTTTGGGGTGGCGATTTGATGCAAAATGTTGGAGGAACCTTGGTAAAACACTATCGCGAGTTGGCGTTTATGGGTTTTCTAGAAGTGGCAATGAATTTAAAAACAATATTGGACAACATCAAATTTTGCAAGTCCGACATCGAAAAATTTAAGCCCGATGTGATAATTTTTATCGATTATCCAGGTTTCAATATGCGTATTGCAAAATGGGCAAAACAAAAAGGCATCAAAACTCATTATTACATTGCACCACAAATTTGGGCTTGGAAAGAAAGTAGAATAAAAGACATTAAACGCGATTTTGACAAACTTTTTGTAATCCTTCCATTTGAAAAAGATTTTTTTGAAAAAAAACATCATTTCCCTGTAGAATTCGTCGGTCATCCATTGATT
>JBILYQ010000098.1:0-7616 GCA_044377655.1 Flavobacterium sp. | reverse complement strand
ATATTTCCCTGATTCAGAAAGCAAAATAGTATTGGCGTCGATAAACTCAATTCCAAAATAGTTTTTTAAGTTGGTTCCTAAATTTTTATTGATTTCTGATAAAGTTACCCCTTCTGAAGCTTTGCTGTCTTCGGCATTCGCAGTCATCAACTTAGTCCAGTTATCTGTGCAATAGACATAGTTATTTGTGTTTGGTATCCATTGAAATCCTACCAGTTTATCGGCTCTGAAAGCACGACCTTGCTGCATTACAGATTCGTCTAAGGTTAGTTTTTTTAATTGCCCATAAGTGGATATGGCAATAAAAAAACTAAAAAAAAGCATCATTTTTTTATTCATGAATTCTTGGTTTTTTGATTTGAAACAAATATATAAAAAAAGGATAATGTTGTGCAGACTTTAAAGGTCTGTTAACATTATCCTTACTTATTAAAAGCATTGATTTATAGTAATCCTTCTTCGTTTTCTTTGTCTAAATATTGTTGGACAATATCAATTGCATTAGTAACTACATCGCTTAGTGCTGTAATGAAAGAACCATCTTGAGCATTGTCAATAGCATGTTTTATGGCCTCAGTTTCTTTTGGGATTATTTCATAGGTAACTTTTTTATCCGCTTGATTAACACCTTCCAAAATTAAATTGATAATTTCTTCTTCTGTTCTGCCTCTTAAATATTTCTCTTGACGGATAATAATATGGTCAAACATTCTTCCTGCAATCAATCCACATTCTTTGATGTCTTCGTCTCTTCTATCTCCAACACCAGCAATAATTCCGATTTTTTTGGTGGCTTCTACACTTTCTAAATATCCTTCTACACCTCTGTATCCTGACGGATTGTGGGCAAAGTCAATTAATACTTTAAATTTTTTGAAATCAAAAATATTCATTCTTCCAGGAGTTTGGGCCACACTAGGAATGAAGGTTTGTAATGATAAACTGATATCCTCAGTTTTGAAACCATATAAATAACTGGCCAAAGTTGCTGCAAGAACATTTGCAATCATGAATTTGGCTTTTCCACCAAGTGTTAATGGCACATGTGTTGCTCTTTCGACACGAATTTTCCACTCTCCTTTTTTAATGGTGATGAACCCATTTTCATAAACGGCCACAATTTTCCCTTCTTTTCCTAGTTTTTGAATTAAGGCATTGTTTTCGTCCAAACCAAAATAGGCAATATTACAGCTTAATTCGGATGCAATTTTGATGCATTGTTCATCTTCTGCGTTTAGAATTGCCCAACCGTCTTTTTTAACACTTTTTACAACAGTAGCTTTGACACGTGCCAAATCATCCAGCGTATTGATATCACTTAATCCTAAATGGTCCTCCTGAATATTGGTAATTATGGCGATATCACATCGGCTAAAGCCTAATCCGGAACGAAGAATTCCTCCTCGTGCTGTTTCAAGAACTGCAAATTCAACAGTTGGGTCTTTCAAAATATATTCTGCGGAAATGGGTCCTGTAGTATCGCCCTTTTCCATCATGTGGTTTTGAACATAAATTCCATCCGACGTGGTAAATCCTACCTTAAAGCCATTATTTTTTATTATATGTGCCAAAAGCCGTGTAGTGGTAGTTTTTCCATTGGTTCCTGTAACGGCAATAATTGGAATTCGACTTGGTTTTCCTGGAGGATATAACATATCAATTACAGGAGCAGCAACGTTTCTAGGCAATCCTTCTGATGGTGCTAAGTGCATTCGAAAACCAGGAGCGGCATTAACCTCAAGGATGCATCCTCCGTTTTCTTTAAGCGGTTGTGTAAGATTTTCGGCCATGATATCTACACCGCAAATATCCAAACCAATTACCCGTGAAATTCTTTCGCAAAGAAAAATGTTTTCGGGATGCATCATATCAGTCACGTCAACTGAAGTTCCTCCAGTGCTCAAATTTGCTGTTGATTTTAAATAAACAATTTCACCTTTACTAGGTATTGAATCTATACTATAATTTAATTTTGCCAATAAATCTAAAGTATCCCTGTCAACATCAATTTGAGTTAGCACATTTTCATGTCCATAGCCACGTCTTGGATCAAGATTTGTAATATCTATTAGTTGTTGAATTGTCTCTTTTCCATTTCCAACGATATGTGCTGGAACTCTTTTTGCGGCAGCAATTAGTTTGTTATCTATAATCAGCACTCGAAAATCGTAGCCTGTGATAAACTTTTCTACAATAACTCTATTGCTATATTTTTTTGCATAAGTCAATCCTTCTATAGCGTCTTCCCAATTGGTAACATTAATTGAAGCACCTTTTCCATGATTACCATCTAAAGGTTTAAGCACAATTGGATAACCTATTTTTTTTATTGTTTCTTCTAAACCTTCTTCGTCTATACAAATTCCACCATTGGCCACAGGAATTGATGCTAAGTCAAGCATTCTTTTAGTTTGCTCTTTATTACAAGCTATGTCAACAGCGATGCTGCTAGTTTTGCAAGTAATAGTTGCTTGAAATCGCATTTGGTTAATCCCATATCCTAATTGTACTAAGGAGTTTGTTCCAAGACGAATCCAAGGAATATCTCTAGCAACTGCTTCCTCAACGATACTTCCAGTACTTGGTCCAAGGCGAACACGCTCTCTGATTTCGCGCATTTTTTGAATATCACCTTCAAGGTCATATTCTGTTCCTTCAATTAAAGATTCGGCAACAGCAACAGCGCTTTCTGCTGCAAACATTCCAACATTTTCTTCTGTGTAACTAAATACCACATTGTATATTCCTGGAGTTTTGGTTTCTCGAGTTCTTCCAAAACCAGTTTCCATTCCTGCCAATGTTTGGATTTCTAAAGCGATATGCTCAATTACATGACCCATCCAAGTACCTCGTTCTATTCTAGAAAAGAAACCTCCACGGCATCCTTCTGAACAGCGGTGCTCTATCATTGTTGGGAACATGGCTTCTATTCTTTCTCTAAAACCATCAATTTTATTGGTTGGAAATTGCTCCATTTCTTCTAAATCCAATCGCATTTGAATTAGTTTTTTTCTTTGAACACTCCATATGTTTGGCCCGCGAAGCGCTTGTACTTTTAATATTTTCATTCTTGAAATAGGTTTCATTTTTTGAAATAGTGATGATTTTGTTAAAAATAGGAAATATTTATTATACAAAATCATTTTATTTGTTAGAAATGATTATTTCTCTTTAAAAGATTGATGAATTAATTTTGTTGATGTTGGTTTTCAGTTTTTTATGTATTATAACCGTAAGCTAAACTTGTTACAAAAATATTTTTTAATTCGATTTTGCTATCTTGACAGGATGGTTTGTATTGTATTTTCAATTAATAAGTCTTTTATTTTGTTTGATTTAATTTAATTAAAATCCTTGCTCCTTTTTATCTTTTTGCTATTTTTACGGAATGAATATACAAGGAAAACTAATAATAATTGGGGGAGCTGTTGATAAAGGCAGTTTTACAGAAACCGATTTGGATAAAAATGCTTCAAAAAATCTAAACTTTTTTGAAGCAGGGATTCTAAGAAGAGTAATAAATGAATCAAAATACAAGCAAGAATCCCGAATTGAGGTGATAACTACAGCTTCAAAAATTCCACGTGAAATAGGTCCAGAATATGTTAAGGCATTAAGTTATTTAGGTGCTAATAATGTAGATATTCTTCATATCGAAAGAAGAGAACAGGCTATGGAAGCTACAGTTTTGGAGCGTTTAAAGGCTGCAGATGTTGTCATGTTTACTGGTGGCGATCAATTGCGATTGACTTCTATTCTTGGAGGAACGCCTTTTCATGATATTTTAATTGATAAATACCATAACGAAGATTTTGTATATGCAGGGACTTCTGCTGGTGCAGCGGCAGCTTCAAAGACTATGATTTATCAAGGAAGTAGTAGTGAAGCTTTGTTGAAAGGGGAAGTTAAGATTACTAGTGGTTTAGGTTTGATAGATGGTGTTGTCATTGATACACATTTTGTACAAAGGGGTAGAATTGGTCGCTTGTTTCAGTCAGTTGTTGGAAATCCAAAAACCCTTGGAATTGGACTTGGGGAAGACACTGGTTTGTTGATTACTCACAACACAAAAATGGAAGCCATAGGTTCTGGATTGGTAATCTTAGTTGATGGAAGGGAAATAAAAGACACAAATTTAACTCAAGTAGAATTGGGACAACCAATTTCAATTAACCATTTAGTTACTCATGTGATGAGTCAGTTTGATACTTTTGATTTGACTACATTTAAAATGCACATTCATTCTTCTCAATACGTTTAATTTGGATTTCATTCAAAAATCTAATAATTTATTAAATTAAGATGTCAAAAATCATATTACATGGCGGCTTTTTTTCCGAGTCCTCTACCAATAAAGAAACTAAAGTTGCTAAACAACAAGCTTTACTGCGTATTGTAATGGATTCGTATGATTTTTTACAATCGCATACTGCTTTAGAAACCGTAGTTCACGCTGTTTCGCTTTTGGAAGACGACGAATTGTTTAATGCTGGCATTGGTTCACAAATTCAAAGTGATGGAAAAATCAGAATGAGTGCCTCAATGATGGACGGTTCTACTCATAAAATGAGTGGTGTTATCAATATTGAAGATGTGAAAAACCCAATTCAGGTTGCTCAGATTTTATTAGATTATGATGATAAAGTTTTAGGTGGAAGTGGTGCAACAAAATTTGCAAGACAACATGGTTTTGAGAAATACTCTACAGAAATCCCTCAAAGAAAGGCAGAATATGAAGTAAAATTAGTGTCAAATCGAATTGGAACTGTTGGTTGTGTTGCTTTGGATAACAAGGGAAAAATTGCTGTTGCCACATCAACTGGAGGAAAAGGTTTTGAAATGCCTGGACGAATTTCCGACTCGGCTACAGTTGCTGGAAATTATGCCAATGAGTTCTGTGGTGTTAGTTTGACTGGTGTTGGCGAAGATATTGTCAGTGGTGCTGTTGCTGCCAAAATTGTCACTCGAGTTTCTGATGGATTTTCGATCGAAAAAGCTTTTGAGAAAACATTTAATGAATTGAAACTTTTTGATGGTTTTGCTGGTGCTATTGCTATTGATAGTAAAGGAAACATTTATCATCAAAATTCGCATCCAAGTATGGTTTTTGCTAGTTTTGATGGCAAGAATGAAGAAGTATTTTGTTAAGATAAATAATATGTATAAAAAAATCCCAATCGTAAGATTGGGATTTTATATAAGTAAGTAATTCTAAATTTTGTTGATAAAACGTTTATTTTACTTTATTAAGTACAGCTTTGAAAGCTTCTGGGTGATTCATCGCTAAATCGGCAAGAACTTTACGGTTCAATTCGATATTGTGCTTTTTCACTTTTCCCATGAACTGAGAATAAGACATTCCTTCTAAACGAGCTCCAGCGTTAATACGTTGAATCCATAAAGCACGGAAGTTTCTCTTGTTTTGCTTTCTATCGCGATAAGCATAAACCATTGCTTTTTCAACGGCGTTTTTAGCCACTGTCCAAACGTTTTTACGACGACCAAAGAAACCTTTGGCTTGCTTCATTATTTTTTTTCTTCTTGCTCTTTTAGCAACTGAATTTACTGATCTTGGCATAATTTTTCTGTTTTTTTGTAGCAGGCGTCCCGAATTTAATCAAGAGAACTTAATGGCCATACTCCAAGGTTATTAAAATTGTTTTAACCTAAAGAATTTTTAATTCATAATTGATAGTTGACAATTGATAATTAATTATTCATTATCAATTATACATCGTCAATTATTAGATAATTCTTAATTGTTGTTTGATACTTTTCATATCTGTTTTGTGAACTAACGCTGAGTGTGTCAATGCTAATTTACGTTTTTTAGATTTTTTAGTCAAGATGTGACTTTTAAAAGCATGCTTTCTTTTAATCTTTCCAGAACCAGTAACTTTAAAACGTTTCTTGGCGCTAGATTTGGTTTTCATTTTAGGCATTTTTCCTAGTTTTTTTAATTTATTCTTACTTACTTATTTTGAGTAATTGGACGTTAACCAGTAGCCATTAGTTTTAAAACTTTTGCCTATTGACTTTTGCCTATTAACTATTTTTTCTTCTTCGGAGCAATGAACATAATCATTCTCTTTCCTTCTAGAACAGGCATTGCTTCTACTTTGCCATATTCTTCTAAATCTTGGGCCAAACGCAATAGTAAAATTTGTCCTTGTTCTTTATAAATGATTGATCGCCCTTTAAAGAAAACAAAAGCTTTCAATTTGGCACCTTCTTTCAAGAATTTTTCGGCATTTTTTCTTTTGAACTCGTAATCGTGTTCGTCAGTTTGAGGTCCAAAACGAATTTCCTTTACGACAATTTGAGTAGATTTTGCTTTAAGCATTTTATCTCTCTTTTTTTGTTCGTAAATAAATTTTCCGTAATCCATCAATTTACATACTGGTGGATCTGCATTTGGAGAAATCTCAACTAAGTCTACTTCAAATTGCTCGGCCAATCGTAATGCCTCGGTAAATTTGAATACACCAGGCTCAATGTTTTCGCCAACTAAACGCACTTCGGAAACGCCACGTATCAAATTATTAATTCTGTGGGCTGCTTTTTTCTCTTCTCTAGGTTGATAACCTCTGTTGCTTCTTATTGCTATGACTTTATAATTTTAATTAAACTTCAAATGTTTTTAATGTCTTTTTAATTTCTTCGTTAACAATTGAAGCAAATTCATCAACTGATATCGTACTATTTCCTTTTCCTTCCTGTCCGTGACGACGAACAGATATCGTTCCATTTTTTTCTTCTTCTTCACCAACAATCAGCATAAAAGGCATTTTTTGAACTTCTGCCTCTCTGATTTTTTTGCCAATCGTCTCGTTGCGGTTGTCAATTAGGGCGCGAATTTCGTGATTTTCTAGCAATTCTAAAACTTTTTTAGCATAATTTTCATATTTTTCACTCAAGCACAAGATAATAGCCTGTTCAGGCATTAACCATAGAGGGAAATTTCCTGCCGTATGTTCCAAAAGTATCGCAATAAATCGTTCCATTGAACCAAACGGCGCTCTATGAATCATAACTGGTCGATGTAATTCATTATCGGAACCTTTATATGTTAAATCAAAACGCTCTGGTAAATTATAATCTACTTGTATTGTTCCTAATTGCCATTGTCTTCCTAAAGCATCTTTAACCATGAAATCCAATTTTGGGCCATAAAAAGCAGCTTCACCGTATTCAACAACAGTGGTTAAACCTTTATCTGCTGCTGCATTGATGATTGCATTTTCTGCTTTCTCCCAATTTTCGTCTGAACCAATGTACTTATCTCTATTTTCTTTATCTCGCAATGAGATTTGAGCTGTAAAATTTTCAAATCCTAATGATCCAAATACGTATAAAACTAAATCAATTACTTTTTTGAATTCAGTATCCAATTGGTCTGGCGTACAAAAAATATGGGCATCATCTTGAGTAAATCCTCTAACACGCGTTAATCCATGTAATTCGCCACTTTGTTCGTAGCGATATACAGTTCCAAATTCAGCATAACGTTTCGGTAAATCTTTGTACGACCATGGTCTAACATTATAAATTTCACAATGATGAGGGCAATTCATTGGTTTTAATAAAAACTCTTCACCCTCAGATGGAGTACTTAT
>JBILYQ010000097.1:0-7658 GCA_044377655.1 Flavobacterium sp. | reverse complement strand
CTTTCAATTATTCTAGGAATGATGATGACCACAACATTATTGAATTTCTATTTAGTGATGAAAAGAGTGAAATGGTATTTTATTGTACCAATAATATCATTATATTTTTCAATTGAAGTTAGTTTTCTAATTGCAAATATCACTAAGTTTATGGACGGAGGTTATGTAACTTTATTCATTGCGATATTATTAATTGGTATTATGTCCACATGGTTTTTGGCTAAAAAAATCAGTAAAAGTTACACGAAAATTGTCAAAATCAACGATTACAAAAAAGTTCTTGCCGAGTTGAGTGTGGATTTGTCAATTCCAAAATATGCTACCCATTTAGTGTACATGACCAACTCCACGCGAAGTGATGAGATAGAAGAAAAAGTAATGTATTCCATCTTGCAAAAAAGACCAAAAAGAGCCGATTTATATTGGTTTATCCATGTGAATATTTTAAGCGAACCTTATAAAAAAGAATATAAAGTAACTGAAATTGTTCAGGATGACATCTACAGAGTAGATTTTTATTTAGGTTTTAGAGAACCTACAAAAATCAATCTAATGTTCAAAGAAGTGATAAAAGATATGGTAAAAAATGGAGAAGTTGATATCACCAGTCGATATGAATCATTAAGCAAAAACCATATTATTGGGGATTTTAAATTTGTGCTTTCAGAAAAGTTCTTGTCGAATGACAGTGATTTAACCTTCTTTGAAAAGATTGTTATGAATACTTATTTCCTAATGAAAAAACTAAGTTTATCTGAAGAAAAAGGTTTTGGTCTAGACAGTAGTTCGGTAAAAGTGGAACAATTCCCAATGGTGTTACATCCACCAGAAATAATTAATATGAAACGAATAAATAATACTAATCCTTATTAATAAAAAAAGTATTCTACAAAAAATAGAATACTTTTTTGTTTCTCTTAAAAAGCAATACCTTTGCAGGCTGATTAAAAAAAAATGAGATTACACCGAAACTTAGTTTACACCACAATAGATTCTTTAAATGCTATCTTCAATGAAGGCGAATATGCCGATAAAGTTGTAGCAAGAGCATTAAAAAAAGATAAACGCTGGGGGAGTTCCGACCGCAAATTTGTGGCCGAAACAATATATGAAATTGTACGATGGAAGCGTTTGTATTCCGAAATTGCCGAAGTAAAAGAACCTTTCGACAGAGATAATATCTGGAGAATTTTCTCTGTATGGGCTGTACTAAGAGGCTATCCAATACCTGATTGGAAGCAACTTGAAGGAACTCCTGAACGCAAAATTAAAGGACGTTTTGATGAATTATCAAAGATTCGAAAATACCGTGAGTCAATTCCAGATTGGATGGATGAATTAGGTGTTCAAGAATTAGGCGAAGCACTTTGGACCAAAGAAATTGCGGCTCAAAACCAACAAGCCAAAGTTATTCTTAGAGTCAATACTTTAAAAACGACCAAAGAAAAGCTTAGAGCTATTTTAATGGATTTGAACATTGAAACAGAATTCTTAAAAGACCAAACCGATGCTTTAGTTTTAACGGAAAGAGCCAACGTATTCATGACGGATGCGTTCAAAGAAGGTTTTTTTGAAGTTCAAGATGCATCATCGCAATTGGTTGCTGCTTTTTTAGACGTACAACCTGGCATGCGAGTTGTGGATACTTGCGCGGGTGCTGGTGGAAAAACGCTACACATGGCTTCCCTAATGGAAAATAAAGGTCAATTAATTGCTATGGATTTATATGAAAGTAAACTAAAACAATTGAAATTAAGAGCCAAAAGAAATGGCGCTTTCAACATTGAATATCGCATAATTGACAGCACCAAAGTCATTAAAAAACTAATTGAAAAAGCAGACCGCGTATTGATTGACGCACCTTGTAGCGGATTGGGTGTCTTGAAAAGAAATCCTGATGCAAAATGGAAATTACAACCCGAATTTATTGATAACATCCGTAAAGTACAAGCCGAAGTTTTGGATAGTTATTCCAGAATTGTAAAACCAGGCGGAAAATTAGTATATGCTACTTGTTCTATTTTGCCTTCAGAAAATCAAGAACAAATTAAGAAATTCTTAAGTTCTGAAAATGGAAAAAACTTTACTTTTGTAAAAGACTGTAAACTATTGGCTTCCGAATCGGGGTTTGATGGATTTTATATGGCCTTATTAGAAAGAAAAAATGAAATTTAATCTAAAAATGAAAAAAAATATTACCCTACTAGTACTATTATTAAGTATTACCATCGCTTTTTCACAAAATGGCCTACCTTCTCCTTATTACAGTGGTTTTAATTGGACCTTAACAGGAAGTAGTTTAAAAAATGCGCTGGCAACAAAAATTACAACTACACACACAAACCAACTAGTCTATTCCCAAACAGACAACGCACTTGCTATTTTAGATTTAGATCCAGCAGACGCTACTAATACCAATGTATTACTTGTTTATGGCTATAGCAACAACTTATGCCCAGCAGGTTCAAGTGATGACAAAGATCACAGAAGAAGAGATTCTAGTATGCAAGACGACGGAAGCGCAGCTGATTGCCTTTATAACAGAGAACATACTTTCCCAAAGGCATTAGGAAATCCTGATTTGGGAACAGCCGGACCGGGTTCAGATTTACATCATTTAAGAGCATCGGACAAAAAAAGAAATGCTGACAGAAATAATGACAAATTTATTAATGGCTCAGGAAATTCATTTGAAACACCAGAATTGAACTGGTATCCTGGTGATGAATGGAAGGGAGATATTGCACGAATGATGATGTATATGTATTTAAGATATGGTAGTCAATGCCTTCCAACAGCAGTTGGTGTTGGAATACCAGTAGCATCTGATGCCAATATGATTGATTTATTTTTACAATGGAATGCTGACGACCCTGTTTCTCAGTTTGAAGATAACAGAAATACCTATTTAGGAAGTACTTCAAACACTTATGGACAAGGAAATAGAAATCCTTTTATTGACAATCCTTACCTAGCGACGGTAATTTGGGGCGGACCGATAGCTCAAAACAGATGGCCTACTCTCCATTATACACCAACATTTAATTTAGAAAATGCTGTTTCAATTTACCCAAATCCATCTACTGATAGCGTGAATATTTCGACTACCGTTTCTCTTGAAAAAATTGAAATAATAAATATAAACGGTCAAATTATACAACAAATAAAAATGCCCGAATCACAAAGTGAAATCTATACTGTTACTAACTTATCGCAAGGATTTTATTTCTTAAAACTAACCTCAAAAAATCAAACTATCACTAAAAAAATTGTGGTGCAATAAATTGATTACAACAAAACTATTAAAGCCCTTTTGCAATCCAAAAGGGCTTTTTTATTTGATGAAAGTTGTTTTAATTTTTACCTTCGCAAAAAATAATTTCCAATTCAGACTCTATGAATATCAAACTACTTGCAATTGGCAAAACTGACAACAAAGCGTTGCAAACCTTAATAGACGATTATATAAAAAGGTTATCGTTTTATATCAAATTTGATCTTGAAATTATCTCCGACATTAAAAACGTCAAAAACTTATCCGAAAGTCAGCAAAAAGAAAAAGAAGGTGAATCGATTTTAGCTAAACTTTCTCCCACTGATCAATTGATTTTACTAGATGAAAATGGAAAAAATTTTTCTAGTATGGCATTTTCCGAAGAATTGCAAAAGAAAATGAATTCTGGAGTTAAAACTTTAGTATTTGTAATTGGCGGTCCGTATGGTTTTAGTGAGGAAGTGTATAAAAAAGCTACTGGTAAAATTTCGCTTTCACTGATGACTTTTTCACATCAAATGGTACGATTGTTTTTTATTGAACAGCTTTATCGTGGATTTACTATTTTAAAAAATGAACCTTATCATCACCAATAGTTTAGTTAAAGTTTTAATTACTTTTAAGCAGATTGTTTAGTAAATACATTCCTCTTGAGAAAAAGTCAAAAAATTTAAATTATAAAGCATACTTTTATTTTTTAAATAGTCACCAAAAGTCAGCTCTTTAGCAAAACACAATTGTACAACACCCTTATAAAAATTAAGTCGCAAGGCTAAATCTTGAAGCAAAACTGGCTTTCCTTCAAAAATAATTGTGTTTCTTTTATCAAACTTTAGTAAATTACCCTGGATTGGTTTTTTAAGTTTGTAAATAATTTTTTCAAAAGGAAAAAAAGCCATTTTCTTGGTTATTGTATCGGCATAGGTATAAAAATTCTCAGCCGTATCGCTTTTATGCATTCCTGATTTCTTTTTTTTCTGTAGTTTTATTACCTCTGGCATAACAATATGTAACGGCAATTTCTTATCAATATTGAACAGCCAATTTGTAGTTGAAATGGTGTTTTTCCTGTTTACTTCCGCTAGAGTATCCTTCTCTTTAATAGTAAAGAAAAAATAAACTGGTGAATGGTCTCTTACATCGGCTACAATTGTTACCCCTAATTTGGGTAATTGTATTTCTTTATCATTACAAGAGAACAAAAGCAAACTAATTCCAAATAAAAATATTTTCTTCATAATTGAGATATTAATTTTACACATTCAACAGCTTCCTTTACATCGTGAACCCTAAGAATATTTGCTCCTTTTTGCAAGGCTATGGTATTTAAAATTGTGGTGCCGTTTAATGCAAATTCTGGCGTAGTTTCTAGCATTTTGTATATCATAGATTTCCTAGAAACTCCAACTAATATTGGTAATTCGAGTAACTGCAACAACTCCATTTTTTTCAAAACTTCGTAATTTTGTTCCAATTTTTTGGCAAACCCAAATCCAGGATCAATAATCAAGTCATTGATTCCCGCAGCTCTAGCTTTTGAAACCCTTTCCGAAAAATAAAATAGCATTTCTTTTACAATATCTTCATAGTTTGCCATAGATACCATAGTTTGTGGCGTGCCTTTCATATGCATCATAATATAAGGAACCTGAAGATTTGCGACGGTTTCCATCATATTAGAATCTAATTTTCCAGCAGCAATATCATTGACCATGCAAGCGCCATTTTCAATAGCCACTTTAGCAACATTACTTCGAAAAGTGTCTACTGATACTAATACTTCTGGGAAATGCTTTAAGACCAATTGGATATTAGGCAATAACCGTTTTATTTCTTCCTCTTCCGATACAAATTCAGCACTTGGCTTGCTAGAATATGCCCCAATATCAATAAATGTAGCGCCATCAGTAAGCATTTTCTCCACCTGAAAAAGTATGCTTTTTGCATTAGGATAACTGCCACCATCATAAAAAGAATTGGGTGTCACGTTTAATATGCCCATCACTTTAGGCAAAGACAAATCCAAAAGGGTTCCGAGACAATTAATAGTCATACATTATAATTTCAAAGCAGTAAAGATATTGCTTTTGGTTATTCAAAATTAGATAATCTGATTATACTAGAGCACAAAAACAAGCTATAATTATACAAGACTAAAAAACCGGTTGGCATTGTTATGATTACATCGGTGAAAAATAAAAACCACTAAAAAAAAGACGTTGTTTTGGTCTGCTTCACAACGATTTTCTTAAATCTATTTTGTATTTTTGAAAAAAAATTGACACAAAACAATCAATAATGAGTACCACCTCTATAGAATATAATAAAGTAATAACTGTTTGTAGACAATTGTTTATAAAAAAAATGAAAGATTATGGAAGTGCTTGGCGCATTCTTAGGTTGCCATCACTCACCGATCAAATTTATATTAAAGCGCAACGCATTCGAAGTTTGCAACAGAATGATGTTAGAAAAGTGGACGAGGATGAAACTGGCGAATTTATCGGCATTATCAATTACTCCATTATGGCACTAATTCAGTTAGACTTAGGTGTGGTGGAACAACCCGACTTGGATCTGGAAAATGCCACCAAACTCTTTGACGAAAAGGTGTTACTTACAAAAACACTAATGGAAAATAAAAACCATGATTATGGGGAAGCTTGGCGCGAAATGCGGGTCAGTTCGCTAACCGATTTGATACTACAAAAACTACTTCGTGTAAAACAAATTGAAGATAACGAAGGAAAAACGCTAGTCTCTGAAGGTATTGATGCCAACTATCAAGATATGATTAACTATGCTGTTTTTGCGCTTATTTTAAGCAAGGGTAATCGACAATAATTCGTTTAGAATACAAATAACAACCATTCAAAAAAAAATACCACACATTCACTTATGAAAAATTTTATTACCCAACTTTCAAGACTATTTGTTGGATTACTTTTCATCATTTCAGGTTTGATTAAACTCAACGACCCCATTGGTTTCTCCTTTAAATTGGAAGAATATTTCAGTGAACCTGTTTTAAATCTACCTTTTTTTATACCGTATGCTCTGGCAATAGCGGTTTTTCTGGTAATATTTGAAACTGTCCTTGGCGTTATGCTACTCATTGGTTATAAAAGTAAATTTACCGTTTGGAATTTACTTTTAATGATTGTTTTCTTTACTTTTCTAACCTTTTATTCTGCTTATTTTAATAAAGTGACGGATTGTGGTTGTTTTGGCGATGCTTTAAAACTGACCCCGTGGGAATCTTTCACTAAAGATATTATCTTATTGTTTTTTATTCTCATCTTGTTTATTAACAACAAGTTAATTCAACCTCTTTTTGGTTATAAACTTCAAAACATGACAGTTTATGCCAGTGTTGGTCTTTGCTCGTTTATGGGTTATTGGGTATTAAACCATTTACCTATAAAAGATTTTAGAGCTTATAAAGTGGGCACAGACATAAAGAAAGAAATGGAAATTCCAGATGGCGCACCTAGAAGTGTAGTTGAAATGATTTTTATCTACAAAGTAAATGGTGTTGACAAAGAGTTTGGCGAAAAGGATTTGATGAACTTGCCCGAAGGTGCCATTTTCGTTGACAGAAAAGACAAAGTGTTAGTGGAAGGATACAAACCACCAATACATGATTTTTCAATGGAACTAAATGATACGGATAATAAAGAGGAATTGCTTGAAACTCCAAAATTACTAGTTTTTGTGGCTTATGATTTAGCAAAAGCTGACAAAGTTGGATTGGAAAAACTAGAACAATTGAACAAAGAGGCTACAGCAAAAGGCTACAAAGTAATTGGTATGACATCTTCAGTGAGCGAAGAAATAACAAAAGTTAAGAAAGCTTTTGGATATACGTTTGATTTTTATTTTTGCGATGGTACTACACTAAAAACAATAGAGAGAGCCAACCCAAGCATAGTGGTAATACAAAAAGGAATCATAAAACAAAAAGTACATCATAATGACATTAAACAATTAATATTTTAATTTTTTAATCAAATTTGATTTGACTTTAAAAAAAATTCATATACTTGTGCCTTTATGATTGATTATTTAATGAATAAAACGGAAAAACAACGAGCCTATATTGGTATTGTTGCGTGTGCCGTATTTTTCTTTTTTGGCTATTACATATTAAATGTAATTTCATCAAGAGAGAAACTCCCTTTAGGAAATACATTTGGAAGTACAATATATATTGTTACTGGTAGTGCACTTATGGCTTTTTCGGCTATTGGTTTTCTGCTAATTATTCGTTATTTATATAAACTTGAAAAAAAGCGAATTAGAAGAAGCAAACAAAAAATTGTATTTCTAAAAGACCAACTAAAGAAAGTAAAAAAAACAGAATAATTTGTTCTTTTTTGAAGTT